>CAZISZ010000012.1:0-22176 GCA_964542035.1 uncultured Ruminococcus sp.
CCTCGCCGTTAACGGTAATATAAACATAACTGCAAAGAGATGAATTCACACCGAATTCATTCATCATGGTATAGGTCAGGTAGTCCTTCATCATAGTGGAATCTTGAATCAGATTGTTTAGGCTCAACTTGTCAAGACCGTAATAGCTCTTGGTCTTGTCATAGTGATCGAACTCGATCTTAAAGCTGTATCGCTCGCTTCCCAGTGTTGAGACGGTTGAAAGGGAAGTGTTTCCCTTTGTACGTATACCCACATTTTTATAAGACTCGCCGTCTATCACCACATTTGCCGCATAGTATTCTTCGCTTGCGGCGTCATCGATCATGTTATCCCATTCATTCATAACGATATCGATAGCATGAACTTTTGTGTTATCAAAAAGTCTGTTTTCATACCCCATTGTACGCGGCATGATCTCAATTCCGAGGGCGGCGCCGTTCATAAACAAAACAGTGATCACCAGTGTTATTGCCGTCACGATCACCGCAAGTCGATCAAAATGTTTACTTCCCGACATAGAATTACCCCATGTAGTCCCCGTTATAAGAGACGACCACCGCACTGTTGACGCCGACCATTTCGGAAAGGATATTGATAAAATCGGTATTATCCTCTTTCAGGCGCACTTCAACGTTCAGCTCAATAGCGCCTTTAACCGCGGATTTGCTCTTGACGGTGGATTTTGTAACGTTTTTCGCAAGAAAATCCATAGCCTTAACTTCCGCGTCGTGATCGGCGCAACTGAGCACCACCATGTAAGGACGGGCAGAGGAGCCTTTGTTGACAAAAATCAAAAGAATGATTCCGATACATACGCTGCCTATAACGGCAAGAGGTATCATACCCGCCGCCAAAATAATGCCTGCCGCGATCGACCAAAACAAAAAGGCAATATCAAGACGGTCTTTAATGGCGGTACGGAAACGGACGATGGACAAAGCGCCCACCATACCGAGCGACAAAACCACATTGCTGGTTACAGCCAAAATAACGGTTGAGGTGATCATCGTCAACGCTATCAAAGTTGTGCCGAATCCCGCGCTGTACATAACGCCGCGGTATGTTTTTTTGTAAACGAGAAAAATAAACATACCTATGCCGAAAGACAGCACAATGGTCAAGATCATATCAAAGAGGCTGACCGCCGTTACATTTTCCAAAAATTCCGATTTAAAAATATCGCTGAAACTCATAAATTTTGTTCTCCCATATTAAGATTTAATCAGTTTTTAATCATACATTCGGCAGGCGGCGTATTTGGAATAAGCCGTGCTGTGCCTGTCTCCCAACTGTAATGCGTCACGTATCACATCGGGCAGGAAATTATCCCATTTGACCTCCAAAATACACGGAGAATCCGCTACCGGGACGGTTGCGCAATAGGGGTTTAAGAGATCCGTGTATCTCAGGGCGGTTCGGATATTATAATCCAACGTCACTCTGACATTTCCGGGAGCAAATACAAAAGGTTCTCTTGTGTAATCCACGATCACCTTCGGAGTCAGCCCCTCGTCGCGAATACGAGAATAAAAGCCTCGTATCACTTCATCGGAACTTTGCTCCATCCAACCGACATCGCCGTCAACGACAGAGCGCGCCTGCGTTTCGGTCAGTACGGCGGAATCTTTATAACCCAAGCCGCCCATCTTGAATTTGCGTTCCAAATGTATCACCGACGGATCGTTATTGTACAACCGTATACGATACTTTTCCCGCACGCTCATGCCGTCCAGCTTTTCACGCAATGCCTTATCGTCAAAGTTATCAAAATACAAACTGCGTATTTCATATTTTCCGTTGATCGCATAAGGGTCGCACTTCATCACCGCCCCGAGTCTTCGGCGCAGGATCGGCATATCCGAACGTGCGATCTCATGTTTCACTTCATGTCTGAATTGCAAAATCATATCCTCCTTTCTGTATATGTAGATCAGCCGATTGTAAAGATCGTAAAATAAAAATAAAAATCGGTTGCACAATCGGCTATAATTGTTATTATACCTCGCAAACCTATGATATACCTTAAAAACAGTGAACTCACGCGGAAAAGTGCGTGACTTTTCGGTGAATCAAAAAAGCAATGCCGAGCATAAAGCTCGGCATTGCTTGGTTTTTTCGCCCGTAACGGGATATTTATTTTCCCACGCAGAATTTTGAAAATATGCCGTCAACGATCTCGGCGCAAATGCCTCTTCCGTCAACCTCGCGCAGAGCCGAGAGCGCGTCTTCAAGATCCACCCCCGCAATGTCGGGAGAAAATCCGTCCGCCATGACCGTTAAAGCGTCGTCAAGCGCGGCGGCTGCGCGGTCAAGTGAGGCGCGCTGTCTTTCGTTTTGTACGACCGCGTCCGTTTCAAAGGAGACAGAGGGATCGATGTAAAGCCCGCCCACCGCGGCGGCAAGCTCGTCCATTCCGCTGCCGTCTGCGGCGGAAATCGAAGCGCGAGTATCAAAACGCTCCCAAAGCTCGACCGCCGAGCGGTTTGCGCCGCCTGCGCCGCCGGTCAGGTCCGCTTTTGTCAACACCGCAACAACATGCCCAGTCTGCCGCTCGGCAAGCTTACGTGCCAGTTCTGTCTCATCGACGTTCGGCTCACGGGATCCGTCGATCACAAAAAACACCAGTTCGCTCTCCTCTATCCTCTCGCGTGCACGGTCTATTCCCACGCGCTCCGCCGTATCACGCCCCTCGCGAATGCCGGCGGTATCCGAAAGTCGCAATGTCAGCCCGCCGAATGAGACCGTTTCGGTCAAAACATCCCTCGTTGTGCCCGCCTCGTCGGTAACAATGGCAAGCTCCTCGCCCGCCATGCGATTGTAAAGGGTACTTTTTCCCGCATTGGTGCGGCCGCATATCACGGTGGGTATTCCCTCTGCTATCGCCCTGCCGGTACGGTAGGTCGATAGCAGTGTGCCGAGCTTGCGGCGGGTCGATGTAAGCCGTGACTCTATCTCGTCAATTTCAAGTTTTCCGAGATCCTCGTCGGGAAAATCTATGCGCGCGTAAATATCCGAGAGCACTGCGGATATTTCGTCGCTTATCTCGCCTGCGGCGCGGGAAAGTCTGCCTGACATCCCGCCGTGCGCCATGCGCATCTGCGCGTCGGTGCGCGCCTCAAGCAGCATCCCCAAAGCTTCCGCTTCTGGCAGCGTCAGCTTGCCCGCGGCGTAAGCGCGGCGGGTAAACTCGCCCGCTTCCGCCTGACGCGCCCCGGCAGATATCGCAGCCGAAAGCACCGCCGCGGTCACCAACACGCCGCCGTGGCAGGAGATCTCGGCGGTATCCTCGCCGGTAAATGATCTCGGCGCGCGAAAGATCACACAAAGACCGCTGTCAAGCGTACGCCCGTCTCTCGGGTCGCAAATATCCCCGAATATCGCGCGGCGTTCCTCCGCTTCGGAGAGCGCTTTTTTGTTTTTGGGTACGAATATTCTTTCGGCGATGGCGGCGGCATCCGGTCCGCTGATGCGAATCAGCGCCACACCGCCTTTACCGCGCGGCGTGGATATCGCCGCTATTGTATCAAATGACATTTTAACTCCTCAATCGGCACTGTGTGCCGCATTCATTTTGAGTATCTCTCCTCGGCAAGCACCGCTTCAAGCGCAACGCCGTTGCGGGTGGGTTCGTCGGGAGCCGAGGCAAGCGTCCGCGCGGCGCATTTTGCGGCAAAGCGGGAAGCCGCCTCCGCGGAGGCGGCAAGCGTTTTCCCTCCGAGCAAGCTGCCGAGCAGATAAGACGCGAAAATATCTCCGGTTCCGGGGTAATCGCGCTCAACGCGCGGCTGTGAGGTAAAGTATGTCTCGGGCACGGCGCCGTCGGCGTTATTATACTCGCTTGCGGAGGTCATCACACCGCCGTCGGCAGTGGGAATTCCCGTTATAACAACGCCGCGCAGGCGTTTACCGCCAACCGCCTTAAATATTTTCGCCGCAAGCTCGCGGCAAAGGGCTGCGGCATCCTCCGCGGCGCGCGATACGGCGCGGGAATAATCATCACCCACCATAAGACACGCCTCGGTAAGGTTGGGCGTTATCACGTCCGCGTGCACGCAAAGGCGGCGCATGGCGGCGGCAAGCTCCGGTGTACAGGTATGGTAAAACTCCCCTTCGTCCCCAAGAACCGGGTCAACAAGAACAAGCGGTACACCGCCGTTGCCGTTATCCGAGCCGAAGCGACATATAAAATCTTCGATTATATCAACCTGCCGCGCACTGCCCAAAAAGCCCGTGTACACGGCGTCGAATTTTAGCCCGAGATCTTCAAAATGATCCGCAATGCGCGGTATCGCGCCGTCAAGCTCACAAAAATACATATCATTAAAACCGCCAGTGTGGGTGGAAAGCAGTGCCGTGGGTATCGGCACGCACTGCACACCCATTGAGGAAAGCGTCGGCGCTATCACCGTAAGCGCGCACCTGCCGAAGCAGGAAAGATCGTGCAGCGCCGCCGCGCGCGGCACCGCTCTTGCTTGATTGTTTTCCGAATCGTTCATTTTTATCCCTCCGCAGCGGAGTTTTCGGTCTCGCTTATGCCGAAGTAGCTGTTAAAAACGGCGCGTGCTCCGAGAGCGGCGTAATATCCGTTAACGCCGTGCTCGATAACGCAGGAAAATACTATTTCGGGATCGTCAAACGGCGCAAAAGCGGCAAAAACACAGTTATCCGCCGAACCGTCTCCGACCTGCGCCGTACCCGTCTTGGCTCCCACTTTGATGGGATAATCCGCAAGATAACGAGAGGTCATAGAACTTTTACTGCTTACAACCAATCCCATACCATCCATAACCGCATTGTATGTGGATGCGCTCATATCAAAGCTTGCAGCCACTTCGGGTTCGTAGGTATACACTATCTCACCGGTTCCGAACTCGCGCACCGAACCCAAAAGATGTGCCGAGTAGCGCACGCCGCGGTTGACTATCATCGACATATAGCAGGAGATCTGCAAAGGATTAAACGAGTTGTATCCCTGACCGATTGCCGTGGCGATAACGCGCCCCGCCGTCCATTCAACACCGTTGTCACGCGCCCAATCCGGGTCGGCAAGCACACCGGTATTTTCAACATCGGTCAGTTCTATTCCCGTAGGTTGACCGAAACCGTAAAGAGTTGCGTATTTATTTATTTTGTCTATCGTCAAAAGACGCCCCATCTCAAAAAAGAAGCAGTTGCAGGAAGTTCCCACCGCATGGGTAACATCAAGCAGACCGTGCCCCCAAACATTCCAGCACTTTGGCTGATAATCGGAATAATATGTGTAGGTACCCGTACAATTGACCTGATTTTGCGGGTTTATTATTCTCTCTGTCAACGCCGCAACGGCAATGCCCACCTTAAATGTGGAACCGGGAGCGTAGTTACCCGCCAGTGCGCGGTTCATAAGCGGCGCGCCGCTGTCGTTAACGAGAGTCGAATAGTCTTCGTTAAATGTGGAAAGGTCGTATGTGGGGTTTGAGGCAAGCGCCAACACCTCGCCGGTTTTGGGGTTTATCGCCGTCATGGCGCCCGCCTGAGCAAGCATACCGCGCTCGATGGCGGCAACGACCGCGCTGTCGGTACTCGAAGCTTCCTGCGCCTTGATGTATTCTATATTTTCCGCAAGCGCCGCCTCGGTGGCTATTTGCAGATCTATATCTATCGTCAGCCAAACATCCCGCCCCGCCTGCGGCTCTGTCGAAACATATGTCTCGATGATGTTCCCATCCTCATCGCGCACGGTCACGCGCTCGCCGTCTACGCCGCGCAGATATTCTTCAAAAGCAAGCTCCGCGCCGGAAACACCAACCCGCGCATTTGCGGCGTATCCCGCCTCGGCGTATTCCTCGGCTTTGGAGGCGGGAATGCTTCCCACTCTGCCGAGTATGTGCGAGGCAATTCCCGGGTAATGGTATACCCGCTCGGTGTCGGTACGGATGTATACTCCCTGCAATTCATGCTCGGCAAGATAGTTTATAAGATCGTCTCCGATATCTTCGGCTATCACAAGCGGCTCGGCTTTGGCAAAACGAACAACCTCCATTTCGTATCTTATACGCAAAACAGTAGTTATTTCCTCATAATTATACATCGCGTTTCCGTCGTCGTCGGTGTTCACCTTGCCCTTGGAATCAAGTATGCGGCACTTTTTGGCAAGCTTTTGTATAAGCTCAAACGCGGTAGCGTCGCTGTCAAGTTCAAGTGCCTTTTTTACGCGCGAAAGCCTTGCCCGGAGGGTCTCATCCTGTAATTTCTCATTATCGTAGGCGATATTGGGGTATGTGCCGGTAAATACCCAACTGTCGGAGGCAAGACAAGAGGCACTGTCGGTCGCCTCTATCGCTTCCATAACGCCTATTATCACGCGGTTACCCTCGGTGTAGGTATCCGGCATACTACCGTAGTTTAAAAGCAAAGAATATGAATATTTATTCGTTACAAGCGGTTTACCGTTTCTGTCGTATATTTCGCCTCTTACGGCGATTATAGGTTCGGTGCTTACGGATCTGCCCGAATCGTCTTCCTCGGTCGGGATATAATTAAGTTGGAGCCGCGCTATCGAAAAAATATAAAAAGCCATTACAAGGATAAACGCCACGGCTATAACAATATATCTGTTGCCGAACTGACGGCGCGTGCCTTGACGATCGTCCTCGCCGCAGCGACTCTCGTCGGTCGGCGTTTTTCCCGTTTTTTCGGACATTTTCGGCTCCTTTCACGTGTTTTTTAATACAGTCGCCGGGTGCGCGCTATCTCCTCGCACCCGAACATCGCAATCATCAATTTAATTATTTTTCTTAATTCGTTCAGGCGAAAAAGCTTACGGCAAGCACGGCTGCCATGGCGGCGATAAACAACAGCATCCCCACATTTGAAAACATCACGTCGCCGCGACGGGCGCGAGGGATCTCGCACTCGGCGGGCGCAAAGTCGGAAAGGGTAAGCTTTTTGCGGTATGAAAGAAGCATCCCAAGCCCTACGGCGCCGAGAGCCGTTATCGTCATGCTCCACGCCGCAAGCGACATAAGCGAACCGTACATGCCGTATGCATACGAAAGGTATTCGCTCATGCCTTCCTCGGTACCGGAAGCCGCCATTTTTTCAAGCAAAACGGCAATTCCCTCCGAGCCGCCGGCAAGCCTTAACAGCATAGTCGGCACAAATCCTCCCGTAAAATTTATCACCATGTGCAAAATAACGGTATTTTTTATGTTCGCCGTACGCAGATAGATAAAAGAAAAAAACAAACCGAGCGCAAAAGCGTAAAAATATTGCTGTATATTGCCGTGTATCAGGGCGAATATCAAAGCGGACATCATCGCCGCCACACCGGCACCGTACACGGATATCCTGTCTATTATAAGTTTACGAAAGATCAGCTCCTCGGCAAGCGGTCCCACCACAACGACCACGGCAAAGACAACGATCGGGTTGGAGGACAACAGCATTTCGTCCAGCCCCGAGTAGGACGCATGCCCGCTGAGCGCCGATACCATACTGTTTATAAGGTTGCCCGCATAATTGCCGAGTTGCATCAACCCGACCGAGATAAGCACGGCGGCAAACCAACCGTATGCGCCGAGAGAGGAGCGTTTTGTCGGCTCGCCGTCTTTTTTTACAAATCGGGCGGCTTTGGGAGCGGGGCGCAGTATCAGCCACGCCGCGGGCATTGAGATAAGGTACATTATCAGGCAGTGCGAAAGCCAATAATAAGCTTCCGTTGCCGCAAACTCAGGAAAGCGGCGCGAGGCAAGATAGGAAAGTCCGAAACTCAAAGCGTATTGCAGCGCCACCATCACGAAAAAAGCAAGCCCGAGGCGCAAAAATGTGCGCTTGGCGTCGCGCATCGGATCCGAGATCGGTGTGTTTTGGTTTTCGTTGTTTTTTTCCATGGTATGCCTCTTTATGATAGATCGGTGGTTTTTTGAAAAATTTTGCCGAGCGCTTTGGAGGGAAAGTATATCAGCAGTGCAAGCGGGTAGGAGCTTGCGAATTCGGGCAGGACGATATGAATCATAGCGGATGAAAAGCTGAGATCGGAAACGCCTGCACCGACGGCGGTAAGCAGGAGAGTTAAAAACGACCGCGCCGCGCATCCCGCAAAGCACATCACAGCCCACGAGGGTAAATTCGGTCCCAAAACCGTTTTTACCGCCACGCCGGCAAGGTAACCGGCAAGCATATATAATAGCGGGGAAAGCCATATCGCCGCGCCGCCCAATGCGTCCGCGGCAACTCCCGCCCAAATGCCCATTGCCGCGCCGGTACGCTCGTCGTCAAATACGCCAAGCCCCATTACAAGCGCCAAAAGAATATCCGGAGTCGCCGAAAAAAGCCGCACCCGCGAGAAAAAGGAGGTTTGCAGTATTGCAAAAACAAATACCGCCACGGCAAATATGCCGTACTTTAAAACAGCGCGCGAACGCGAAATGTTCGGTCGCGGTTTTTTGTTAAATTCCATTGTACCTCCTCTTTCGCCGCGGCGCACGGCGCAATATTACTTCGCGCGGCGTAATTTATTGCTCAACAAAAGTCGGCACAAGCCGTTTGCCGCCCTCCTCGGCGCTTTGGTGCAAAACTTCTACAAGTCTTACCGTGTTATATGCGCTGACGGGTGTGTTTAGGATATTTTCGCCGCCGTTTTCTATAAGGTTCAAAAGATAGTCTATTTCTCCCGCAATGCCGGTGGGACCCGCGCGCAGCTCCGCGGGGTAGGAAGCGGAACCGTCGGCGGGGTATACGGTTACATGCCCGCCCTCGAATATCACCGTTGCGCGCTCAAAGCCCACACGGTAGGACATTTGGAACTTCACCCCGCGCATGGTCCAGTCGCCAAGGCAGGTAACTGGAAAGTCGTAACCGAGCGAAACATGCGAATTATCGAATTTTGTGTACTTGCTCGACGCGCGGCATTCGCACCACGCGGGTTCGCCGAAGAGCCAGCGCGCCATGTCGATATCATGTATCTGCATGTCGCTTATAACGCCGCCCGACTTTTCGTAATCGTGGTACCAGTTCTGCCACGACCACATCGGAATGCCGGAAAGACGTTGAAATACCGCGCTTGTTACTTTGCCGAATCGACCGTCGGCAATACAATCGCGCAAAAATTCGTATTCGGGATAAAAATGCAGGCACTGACCTATCATAAGGTGCCGTCCGCCGGCTTTTGCTTTGGCATATTCGTCAAGCATACGCTCGCAATCGGCGGCGTGAAGCGCCATCGGCTTTTCGGAAAGCACGTGGTAACCGAGTGAGAGCATCTCGCATGCGATATCGGCGTGCAAAAAGGAGGGCACGCAAATATCCACAAGATCGACCTCTTCGTTTTTAAGCATTTCGTGATAGTCGGTGTAAACGTTAAAATTACCGCCGGCAACCTCCGCCGCTTCCTCAAGATTTATCTTTACTCTGCGCTTTACCTGCTCGGGATCGATATCGCATACCGCCACAAGGCGCTCGCGTCCCTCCGCCTCAAACTTGAGGTGAGCGTTTTTATGTGATTGTGCAATTCCGCCGTAGCCTATCATAGCTGTTCTGATCATAGTTGTTTTCCTCTTTTCGGTATTTGCTTTTATATTTTCGGTATCTTCGATCACTCCGAATACACCGTGTGTTCCTTGATTATCATTACTTTGGAGATTGACGCATGATCCACGCGCGGCGCGATCACCGCCGTAAGCGTACGGCTGTATTCATCGGTCTCTATCGATTCAACCTCGCCTATAAATAAACCGCGCGGATATATACTGCCGATACCGGAAGTCACAACGCGATCTCCCACCCTTATATCGGCGTCGGCGGCAAGACGTACCATTTGGCATTTGCCGTCAAATCGCAGTTCAAAACTGCCCTCAACAAGCCCCAACGCGCCGGAACGTTCTATATACGCGCCGACGGCGGACGCGGTTTCTATTATCGAAACGGCATGGCACCATGTGGGACCCACCTCGGTCACATAGCCCACTACCCCATCCTCGGTAACCACGGGCATGTTTACCTCAATATCGTGAAGCGATCCGCGAGAGAGGGTGTAAACCGTGCTGTAATTACCGGACTCCCTACCGATCACCGCCGCTTCCTCGAAAATAAAGTCGCTGTGCTCCTTTTTAAGCCCCAGATAATCGGAGAGCCAGCTGTTTTCCTCCTCAAGCATCTTTGCGCTGTATATAAGATCTTTGCAATCGTCAAGTTCCTCGCGCAGCGCCGCGTTTTCCTCGCGCAAACGTTCCACTTCGGTAAAGTATATCGAAAAACCCGAAAGTCCCTCTCCCACCTTTGAGGCAAGCGAGGCAAAGGGCTGCGCTATCGTTCCGAGCGCCGCGCGCACATATGAGCCGTGCCCCATGGCGCAAAGCACCGAAGGCACGATGGAAAGCAGAAATGCGACGGTCAACGCTATAATAAAGAATTTGTTTTTGAAAATATTCATTTTATCCTCGGGGACACCTCCTCACGCAAGGTAAAATAAAAGCGATAAACGCGCCCTTACCTCGAACGGTAATTCACCACGCCGCGCATACCGGTCTCTATCACTCGTCCTATGCCGAGCGCAACGCAATCAAGCGGCTTTTTCGCCACGGTAACGCGCACACCGGTACGTTCGGAAAGAAGCGGCGCCAACCCGCCGAGGAGCGCCCCGCCGCCCGCAAGCATTATACCGAAATCGTATATATCCGCGCTTATCTCGGGAGGGGTGGATTCAAGGGTGGAGCATACCGTTTCAAGTATCTTTTCTATTTGCGGCCTCATGGCGGCGCGCATATGCGCGGATGTGACCGTCATCACGGCGGGAAGCCCCGTGCGCATGTTGCGCCCGCGTATCTCCATCTCGCCGCGGTCAAGACCCGGATATACCGAGCCTATATTCTTTTTAAGCGCCTCCGCGGTGCCTTCGCCGATAAGCACCTGAAATTCCCGCTTCATAAAATTTATTATCTCGGCGTCTATCTCGTTGCCCGCGGTACGCAGGGAGCGGGAGGATACTATCCCGCCGAGGCTCATAACAGCCACCTCGGTGGTGCCGCCGCCTATATCCACTATCATGGAGCCGCGCGCGCCGTTGATCTTAAGCCCCGCGCCGATGGCGGCGGCAACGGGTTCGTCTATCAGCGCAACGTTTTTGGCGCCCGCCTCAAACGTAGCGTCCTCAACCGCGCGGCGTTCGACCTCGGTAACGTCGTGCGGTATGCATATTATCACTGAGGGGGAAGAGAATATACTGTCAGCCGCAGTTTTGGCGAAAAAGTGATGCAGCATTTTCGCCGTAACGTCAAAATCGGCTATAACGCCGTCCTTAAGCGGCAGGTATGCCACAATGTTGCCGGGAGTTTTACCCAGCATTCTCTTTGCGTCCCCGCCGACCGCAACCACCTTTTTGGTGAGTTTGTTTATCGCCACCACCGACGGTTCGCGCAAGATAACGCCCTTGCCCTTCATGTATACAAGCGAGTTGGCGGTGCCGAGATCTATTCCTATATGCTTTGCCATTTGTGCCTCCGTGTCGGTCAGCCGATCTTTGTCAATTTGTAAATTCGGTCAGGCTCACGCCGAAGTTTTCCCGCATCAACATGTGAACGGCGTGAAGCGGCAGCCCCATAACGTTAAAGTAATCGCCGGTGATGCCGGGAATAAATATTCCCGCTCTGCCTTGTATACCGTAACCGCCCGCCTTATCATAAGGCTCGTCGGTTGAGATGTATGCCTCTATCTCGTCAGGCTCAAGTCCCTCAAATGCAAGATATGTCGTCTCGGTCGATGATACTTCGGTGCCATCGCAGAGATTGATAACGGTAATGCCGGTGTGTACGGCGCTGCCGCAACCGGCAAGCATTGTCAGCATCCTCCTCGCGTCCTCGCGGTCGCGCGGTTTGCCCAGCATTTCGCCAAAGCATTCCACCGCCGTATCGGCGGCAAGCACATAAAAATCCCGTCCCATACCCGCGGCGCGAATCCGCTCGGCGGCGGCGCGGCACTTGCGGGCGGAGATCAGCTGTACCGCCTCGGGTATCGGCATACCCGCCGGCACGCTCTCGTCGGCGTCGGTAACCATAACTTCAAACGCCACGCCCGCGTCTTTGAGTATACGGCTCCTGCGAGGGGACGCGGAAGCCAAAATAAGTTTTTTCATTTTCGTTCGTTTCCTTTCCGTCCTCTTGCGCCGCCTTATTTGCCGGTAGATCCAAAGCCACCCTCGCCGCGCTCGGTGGGATCAAGCTCGTTTTTTTCAAAAAACTCGGCAGCCAATATCGGCATAAACATTATCTGACCTATACGGTCGCCGTCCTCTATAACATAGGGCGTTTCCGAATGATTTGCAAGCGTTACGGATATCTCTCCGCGGTAATCGGAATCTATCACGCCGATCCCGTTTATCATCGATACGCCGTGTTTTGCGCCCAGCCCGCTGCGACTTGCCACTATCGCAACTATATCCGTTCGCCCCGCCGATATCGCCACGCCGGTCGGTATGCGCACCCATTCTCCGGGAGCGATGGTGACGGTGCCGCCCTCCAGGGCGGCGCAAAGATCCGCCGCCGCCGAACCGGGCGTTGCGTATTGCGGCATATGTGCGCCGCGGGTAAGTTTTATATCTACAGGGATTTTCATATTCTACCTCGTTTGTTTTATCATATCCGACACTGTCGGCGTTAGTTATATTGATACATGATATATTATATCATAGAGAACGCATGGGTTCAAGTGCTTTACTTTATTATTTAAAGAAAATAATATTTTAAATTATTGCCTGCAGGTATTGCAATTGCGCTTTGTGTGTGATAAAATTATCGTAAATACAAAGGGGCGGCTCCGCTCAGAAAACGAAAACAAGGAAGGTATGTATTATGTTTGAAAATCTCATCAAAAAGGTAAAATCCGCTGCCGAAACGCACGAGTATACCATTGATATCGGAGGCATGAAGTGCGAAAACTGCGCAAAAAAGATCACCGGACTGCTCTCCAAAGTTCCCGGTATAGATAAAGTCGCCGCGTCGGTAAAGGACGGCAAGATCGATATCTCCACCACTCTGCCCGTAGTAAAAGAGACGGTGGAAAAGATAATAAAAGAAGCCGGATTCGACTTTAAGGGACTTACGGAAAAGAAGTAACAGCCAAAGCGCCACCCGAACAAAACAATGTTCCGAAACCAACCGTACCGGTGTGGGAAAATGCAAGCCCGCATTTTCCTACCATCGGGGGTGTAAAGCAAATCCTTTCGCAATAACGCCACCCGAGTCTTAAATTAAAGAGGTAAAAGCAATGAAAAGATCTGTAATTTCGCAAATCCTTGCCCTTTTGTTGGCGCTTGCACTGGCAGGTACGGCACTCATCGGTTGCACCGATACCGGCACCGGCAGCGACACCACCGCAGGCAACTCGCCCGTTGATTCCACCTCCGACCCCGAAGCGTCAACCGAAGAGCCCGAAGAAACCACCCCCACCGCCCTCTCGGTGCTCGGCGCACGCGATCTCGATAACGCCACGGTCACCTTTTACTCACGCTATTATAACGGCGTTTGGAAATCCGATCTCATGGCAACGGCAGACGATGTCGATACCCTGCAAGTGGCTGTCTACCGCCGCAATAAAATGATAGAGGAACAGTACAACGTAAATCTTGACGAAATACAAAGCGGCAAGGCAACGTTTATGTCCGACCTTGAGATACGCGTAAAATCCTCCGACGAAAGCTTTGACGCAGTCTATATGAGCGCCACCGACGCCGCCAACAGCGCGTCCGCGGGGCTGCTTGTTGATCTGCACGATGTTAAAAACATCGATCTTGAGGCGGAGTGGTGGTCTCAATCGCTGAATAAATCATGGTCCATCGGTCACCGCCAGTTCTTTGCGGTGGGCGATATCACCACCATCGACGATATGTCATCACGCGGTGTGTTCTTTAACAAAAGTATAATCGAACAATACCAAATGGAATCCCCGTACACCTATGTAAACAACAACCAATGGACGCTTGAAGAGATGTTTACGATGGCAAACACCGCGTACATACCGGGCTCCGACGGAACGGGCGCGCAGGTATACGGCATTTCGGCACAGGGGTCTTTCGGATTTATCATGCTTATGGCGGCGGGGGAACTCGTAAGCGTTAATAACGACCAGGATATCCCCGAGATAAACATAGGCAACGAGCGCAGCCTTAATATTCTCGATTTTCTTACCAAAAACATCTCCGGTAACGACGGAATATTCCTCGGCGCCGACGCCGACGTTATGTCGCACTTCCGTAACGGCGAGGCGCTCTTTATGCCCGAGGTACTCTATCACCTCATCTCCCTGAGAGATTCCGATCTTGAGGTTGGCATAGTTCCCGCTCCAAAATACAATTCCGAGCAGGAGGAATATTGCAGCTTCACAACCGGATACGGTATCACCTGCCTCGGCTTCCCGCAATCCTGCTCGGCGGAACGGCTTGACCGCGCGTCGTTTGTGGTCGAAGCGCTTTCCGTCCAATCGCTCACCACTCTGACTCCCGCTTACTTTGAGGTGTGCGTAAAGACCAGATACGCGCCGGATATCGAAGCCTCCGGAATGATACAGATCATTCGCGATACCGTGTACACCGACCTTGCCGAAATGTATAAATGGGGCGGCTTGCGCGATAAGGTGCAAACAGCCGTTTCAAACGGTCAAAATATATCCACCATTGTTTCGGCATCCAAAAAAAGCGCAAATATAGCGATCAACCTTACCGTCGAAGCTTGGGCAAAAGTGTCCGAGTTCACCTCCTGACGCAGTGACGGTCGAAGAAACAAATCGGCAGCTCGGGCGCCGAGTAACCGAAGCGCTGCGCGAGCTTTATCCCGACGCCGAATGCTCGCTTGAATACGGCGGCGACCCGTGGAAGTTGCTTGTAATGGGACGGCTGTCGGCGCAGTGCACCGACGCGCGCGTAAATATCGTTTGCCGCGAACTGTTTGAAAAATATCCCACCGCCGACGCCTTGGCGTCGGCGGATATCCCCGAACTTGAGGCGATACTGCGTCCTTGCGGACTCTTTCGCACAAAGGCGCGGGATGTACGCGCGGCATCCGAAATGCTGTGCCGCGACTATGGCGGCGTGTTGCCGAATAATATGGACGATCTTTTGCGCTTGCCGGGAGTTGGGCGCAAGGTAGCAAACCTTTTGCTGGGCGATATATACGGCATGGGCGGAATAGTTGCGGATACGCATTGCATGCGCATTTGCGGACGGCTGGGGTTTTATCCCGAAGATATGCGCGACCCGCGCCGCACCGAGCGGATAATGGGCGTCATCATAGAGCCCGCGGAGCAAAGCGACTTTTGCCATCGCCTTGTAATGTTCGGCAGGGATTGGTGCCGCGCCCGCGACCCGCGTTGCGGAGAATGCCCGCTGCGCGAACTTTGCAAAGGACGAAGAGAGTGACTTTCTCGCACAAAATTGCCGCAAGGCGGGAGCAAGCTCCCGCCTTTTTCACCGTCACCAAAGCAAAAAATAAAAATATTTCATCCGCAAGATGTTAAAAATGCCGAATTCGCGCACTTTAATCTTGCGGATATCTATATATTGTGCTATAATTATTTATTATAAAAGTTTTAATATAATCATCGGCCGGAGAACGGGATATCATAAAAAAGGAGTATCATTATGAACACAGAAAACGAAAAAACACCGGCGATCGACGCCGCGGCTTGTCGCCAAAAGATCAACGCCGTAATTGAGGGAGTGGAGCGCGTTATCGTAGGCAAACGTACCGAGATAGTTATGCTGATGACCGCCATGCTCTCCGGTTCGCATGTACTTATAGAGGACGTTCCCGGCACAGGCAAAACGACCCTTGCCGCCGCTATGGCAAAGGCGACGGGGCTTGATTTTCACCGCGCACAGTTCACCCCCGACGTTATGGCGTCGGATATCACCGGATTTAACGTATACAACCGCCAACGCGAAGAATTTGAATTCAGAAAAGGTCTTGTAATGTGCAACCTTTTGCTGGCTGACGAAATAAACCGCGCCTCGCCGAAAACGCAATCGGCTCTTCTTGAAGCGATGGAGGAGGCGCGCGTAACGGTTGACGGCGTAACCTACGCCATTCCCGATCCTTTTATGGTAATAGCCACACAAAACCCCTCGGGATACGTGGGCACATACCCGCTGCCAGAGGCACAGCTTGACCGCTTTGCGCTTAAAATCAGCATGGGTTATCCCTCTCGCGAGGACGAACTTTCCATTCTGCGCTCACGCCGCGGAGAAAACCCTCTCGATAAGGTAGAACCCGTTATCGGCATCGACGACGTGCGCGAACTTCGCCGCGCCGCCGCCGCGGTCGAAGTGGAAGAAGAACTTGCGCGATACATTGTGGAGCTTATTGCCGCAACGCGCAAGCATCAAGCGCTTGAACTCGGCGCCAGCCCCCGAGCCACCGTGGCGCTTATGCGCCTTTCTCAGGCTTACGCCCTCATTCGCGGTCGTGCGTATGTACTTCCCGAGGATATCGGCGCCATCTTCCGCTTTGCCATAGCCCACAGGCTTATGCTTCGCCAAGACGCCAAACTGAGCGGCATCCGCGCCGACGATGTGTTGGCGGAGATTCTGCGCAACACCCAAGTGCCCTATAAGGGACGTCGCTGATATTCGCGGGCGGATCCATGTCAAGAAAATATAAAAAAACGAGGGAGGAGCGCACACGGCGCACCCTCACCCTTGCCGCGGGAGCGCCGATATACGCCGCGGTTTGGGTTGCCGCACTTATATTCACGCAGGCACTGCGCGCTGCGGCTTCCAATTTGTTTTTTACATTTATAATATTATTGCCCATCACATCGCTGATCTATCTTCTTATCGCCCGCGGGGCGCTTAAAGTAACGCTCGGCGGCGAGGGCGGCAAAACCGAAAAACTTGCGCCATACGAATATGAATTTCGAATGATAAACGAGTCGTGGCTGGCGTTTCCGTTTACAAAAGTTATGCTTTTGTTGCCGCAAACAAACTCGGTGCGCTGTTCCGAGCGCGAGGTAATGATATCGCTCGCGCCGGGAGAGTCCTACACCGTAAAAAACACGGTGCGTTTTCGCTTTCGCGGACGGTACGAAATAGGCGTGCGTTGCTTTTACGTTTACGATCTGTTTCGCATTTTGCGTATGCGCATAGATATCGACCGCTTTGAAACGGTTGAGGTAATGCCGCGCCGCATGTGGATAAACGACGACGCCGGGCGCGCGGTATCCGATTCGGCAAAACAAACGGTAAAGCTGCCAAACAGCTACGATAAGCTTGAGGTCAGCGATATTCGCGAATACAGACTCGGCGATACGCTGAAAAGCATACACTGGAATCTTTCTTCAAAAAGCGAAGAGCTTGTGGTGCGCGATTACAATACGGGCACTACCTCGCTTACAAATATATTTTGCGATATGAGCGCCCACTTTCCGGACGAAGCGCCGCGCTCCGCATCCCCCGGTGACGTAAACGGAGTCATCGAAGCCGATACCTCCGAAAACGCGGCGGAAAAATCGAAAAAGAAAAAGAAGAAGAAAAAAGCCGCCGCGACAGACGGAGATGAGAATATATCTCTCCCCGCTCCGCTTCATCTTGCCCTGCCCGAATACTATGAGGACATGAACGAATACTGCGCCGACGGCGCGGTGGAGCTGACGATTGCCGCCGTTTTGCGCGAATTGCGCGCGGGCAACGCCGTGCGGCTTATGTGGTTTGACGAGCGCGCCACTCTCGGCGCGTTTGCCTACGACCTCACATCGGAAGCGGACCTCGGTTTGATATTTGAACTTTTCGCAACCGCCCCCATCGTTCGCGGCAACGCGCGGCGACAGGTAACCGATCTTTCCGCAATGTTGCGCGACAGCGGAGAGGCGCGCAATATTTACGTCGTTCCCGCAATAGACGACCGCTCCCTTGCCGCATTTTGCGGCGAACACTCGGCAGACGGCGCGGTGGCGGTGGAGGTAATGCTCTACGATCCCGGCGAACGTTTTGCCGATCCCGATCTGCACCGCGCTTATATCGAAAACTGCCGCGCGCAACTTGCCGAGGGCGGGCGCCGCCTTGTTATACACAACTCCCGAACAGCGGGAGAGAACAGAGAGGCAGGTGAACATCATGCCGAATAACGAAAATACAAACAAAAATCGCCTGCCGAACGCGGAGAACGCGGAATTTGTCGATAATGCCGAAAAAATAACCGAAAATACCGCAAATCCCGCAATCACCGCGGACGAGGCGGAAGTCGATACCTCGGCAAAAGAGAAAAAACTTTCGGCAAAATCCGCTCGGCGCACAAAAAGAAAGGCAGCGCGCGACCGCAAACGCGAGCACAGGCGAGCGGCAAAAGAAGCCAAAAAGCAAATGGCGATCACGCCGCTTTTGCACCGCCCGATGATATGCCCGCCCGAAGCTTCCGATCACTCGGCGGCTGCCGAGCTTTGGGGGCTTATACTGCGTACGGCAGTAATCTTTTTTGCCGTTTTCGGCATGAGTTTCACCCTGCTCGACGCACTCGGTTTCTTCACGGAAGCGGAGGGAGAACTCAACGCGGCTCTGCCTGCGCTTGCGTCATTCGTTTTGAGCGCGCTCGGACTTTTGTGCACGCTTGCCGCCACTCGCAGGATCGCACTTCCGCTGACGATCATCGCCGTCGGCGGTGCGGCGGCGGCAATAACCGCTCCCAACGCCGTGTATATTTACCGCGCCGTGATAAACGGTGTGGTAACAAGACTTTACGGGCGCGGATTTTTGTCGATCGTACGCTTTGAACAGCCTGCCGAGTACGGTCCTTTGGGACTTTCCGGCTGCGTGGCGACAGCCGCATGCCTGCTTTGCTGTATTTACGCACTGGCATACCTGCCATCGCTTATGCGCCGCGCGCGCCCTATCATTCCCATAGTCGTCACGGTGCTGACTCTTGTGCCGATATTCGTTTATAACCTGACATCATCCAACTGGGGAATCACAATGATAACGGCGGCGTTTTCGGGTCTTATTTGCATGTGCGTTTACGACGGCATCTTCCTGCGCCGTCCCGCCGCGGACAAATACGATACCGAGACCATGATATTCGAGCCTGCGGTAGCCGAAGCGCTCGCGGATGAGCCGACCTCGCGCGAAGAGCGCCTCCGCGCAAAGCGCGAAGCGAAGTTGGCAAAAAAAGAAGCAAAAGCCGCCAAACGCGCCGACCGCCGCCGCGCCGCAGCAGAGCGAGACGCGGGCATTCGCTCGGCGGACGAGGAGATAAGCGAGTATTTTTCCGCTCCCGCAAAAAAGAAGAATAAAAAGCGGCGCGGAGAGGGTAAAATCCGAAAACGCGCGCTCACACCCGCCGAGCGGCGTGCGCAAAAACTTAATCGCAAAACCGCACGTGCCGAACGCCGCCGCCGCGACCGCGAAATAATGGGCGCGCGCCGCCGCGCCGCCGCCGCGGACAGAGCGATAAGCGTATCCCGCGCCTCCGCGGGCGGATTTGCGGGTGCCGCCGCATGCGGTATAGCCCTGCTTATCCTATTCATCCCCGCGCTTACCACATCGGGAAGTTTCGGTATCATCGAATCGATCGATAAAAAACTCGATTACTATCGCGAGTATGTAACGGCTTTGCTTATGGGAGACGATCCCCTGCTTGACGAGCTGGCATACGAGGGCAACGCAACTAACTTTGAACCGCGCTCCACGGTCGCAACTCACCCATACTATACCGGTAAGCAATTGTTTGAGGTCACCGCCTCAACCGGCGGATATCCCATCTATCTGCGCGGTTGGGTGGCAACCGATTACGACCGCGAGTCAAGCTCGTGGGTGACCGCAACAACCGACAGCGAGACGTTTTTGACTTATCGCGAGCTGTTCGGCACAGCCATCGATCCCTCCGAGTCGATGCTTCGCGGCACTTACAGCTACATTGCGCCGAGCGTAGTGCGCGACCTTGACTTTGCCTCGGGCAGGTACGGCAATAATTCTTCAAAATACGCGCTTGTCACAATGCAGGTGAATATAAAGCGGACGGAAAATATAGGCTACGCCGCATTTTTGCCGTCCTTTACCATGCGCGCGTATAATCCCACCATCGAAACCGGCGGCGGGCGCACCGCAACCGCTCTTCGCGCGTGGGGAAGTGCGGACGCTTCAAACATCACCTATCTCAACTTCTTTGACGGCATCTACACCGGCTACAAATTCGCAAAGGATACCGCCGGGTACTCCGCAGTGGCGTATATCACGTCAATGAAAAACTCCTCTTTCAGCCAAAACGTTGCCGCGGCAATAGCGCAGTTCAACGCCGACCGTCTGCTTATAGAGAGAGATAAAACCGAAAAAGCCGAATCCCTTTCAAAATACGGCAGCGTGCAATCAAGCGCGGGCGTATTTCGTACCGAGGAGACGGGGGAGGGCAGTTATACCGTCCTGCGCGAGGGCGAACTTTACTACACCGTGACATACAATATCGACGACGGCACCGTAACGATCGACATGCCCGACGCCGACGCGGGATATATATATCATTATATTTGCACGACAGACGGCGAGGTTGAAAAGAAAAGCGCCGAGCGCACGGTGCCGGCGGAAGAAGAGGAGACCGTATACACAGTCGCGCCGGATCTGCCCGCGATAATAAGCTACCTTGAGTTTTATTCCGACGAGCAAAAGACCGCGCTGTCAAGTACATGGCGCATAAGCGATTATTACACCCGCTACGTTTACGATACCTACACCGCAACCGCCGGCAGCAGTATAATATCCGAGCTGACGAATAAGATTATCTCCGACGCGCATGTCGAAACGGTGGATTATACCGACGATGGGGAAGAAATACGAACGGTTTTGCCGCTTGATCTTTCCCGCGCCGCCGAGCACAACAAGTACGCAAACGCAAAACAGCCCTACTCTCCAACCTCCTTGGTCACCGACGCCGAGGTATACACTCAGCGGCACAAGCTTGTAATGGAGATAGTGAATTGGCTACGTGAAAATTGCACCTACACCCTCGCACCGACGCTTGACGAAACCGAGGAGCTTGACGGAGTAGAGCGTTTTCTTACCGTCACGCACGAGGGGTACTGCGTACAGTTTGCATCGTCCTTGGCGCTGATGCTGCGCGAAGCGGGCATTCCGGCAAGATATGTTGACGGATACATCGCCGCGGACTTCACTCGCACCCAAGACGGCTACACCGCATATGTTCGGGATAAGCAAGCGCACGCGTGGGTCGAAGTATGGTACGACGGTATCGGCTGGGTACAGTACGAAGCAACGCCCGAGTATTATTCCGCCGTTTACGAATACGCGTCATCCGACAGAATCGATACCGTCACCCCCGGTTGGTCGGGAGGGGAAGACATCGAAGAGGAGCCGGATAGTATGAGCGACGAGGAACTTGAAGCGCTCCTGCGCGCGCAGGAGGAAGCCGAGCGCCGCGCCGCGATGATACGCACGGCAGTTATCGTATGCGTTATCATTTTAACGGTCGCGGCTGTCGCCGCCGTTATACTGATCCTGCGCCGCCGCGCCATGGCTCAAAAGGCGGCTGTGGAAAAAATGCTTGCCTCGCTTACCGCGCCTGCCGGTCTCGGTGCCGACGACCGCAGGGCGCTGGTTAAAAAGTTTGCCGACGAGCTTGCCATAAGGCTTTCAAAACTCGGCTTTGAACCCCAAGCGGGAGAGTTCCGCGCGGATTTTGCCGCACGTGTTTGGGAAAAACTCGGCAATGAACTGAGCTCCCGCGCGCGCGACGCCGCGGCTGATACCTCGGCTGTCATAAAACCGCCCGTTATGACCGAACGAGCAATGGCGGAATGCTTTGACATTATCGCCGCAGCCGAATTCGGCGATCGGGACGTATCGCTCTCCGATGAGGATCTTGGCAAACTCCCGATTCTTTGGCGCTTTTTGGAGTTAGAATAATACGGTAAAATAACAAAACGGGCTGTCTTAAATGCCATTCACGGCATTTAAGACAGCCCCCGCTTAACAAAGAGTAACCGCACGCAAACAAAAAAGACAGCCTATAGGCTGTCTCGCTCGGTTACAGTGATTTTTCGCTTTGGGTGGATTCGTGACCACAGGTTCGCGCGTTTGAATCGCAAATTTTTCGCTTCACCTCAGCGCGAACCCTATCAAGCCGCGTGGCGGCTTGGGGTGGTTCGAATTATGAGATCCCCCACCAAACAAAAAAAGACAGCCTATAGGCTGTCTTTTTTTGTTTGGTGGGG
>CAZISZ010000013.1:0-21096 GCA_964542035.1 uncultured Ruminococcus sp.
CAGTCCTACGATTTTTATTACCTCTTCCAAAAATACGGCTGCAACATGCAGTTCGGAGGCGACGATCAGTGGTCCAATATGCTCGGCGGTACCGAGCTTATTCGCCGCAAACTGGGTCAGGACGCCCACGCCATGACCATTACCCTGCTTACCGATTCGCAGGGCAAAAAAATGGGCAAAACCGCCGGCAACGCCGTGTGGCTTGATCCCCAAAAAACCAGCCCCTACGATTTTTATCAGTACTGGCGTAATGTCGGAGACGATGACGTGCTTAAATGCGTTCGCATGCTTACATTCCTGCCCATGGATCAGATAAACGAAATGAACACATGGCAGGGCAGCGACCTTAACCGCGCCAAAGAAATTCTTGCGTTTGAACTTACATCTCTTGTTCACGGCAAAGATGAAGCGGAGCGCGCCGAGGCGAGCGCACGCGCACTTTTCGGCGCGGGAGCGGATGCAGCAATTCCCACCACTGAACTGTCAGCTGCCGATCTCAATGAGGCAGGCGACATAGATATACTCACCATCCTTGTAAAAGCGGGACTTGTTGCGTCAAAATCCGAGGCGCGCCGCGCCGTCGAACAAGGAGGCGTCTCCGCCGACGGCGAAAAGGTCACCGACCTCAAAGCAAGATACACGGGGGACGCGCTGAGCACGGGAATAGTCTTCCGCCGCGGTAAAAAAGCATATAAAAAGGTTACGGTAAAATAAACACCATACTGTTGGTTGCGGTATGCGTCGAAAAACTCGACGCATACCGCATTTTTATTATAATTATCCGAAAAGCATTGACTTTTACACCGCAGTGATGGTATAATTTAAACAATAATCGGATCGCGCCGCCTGCGCGATCTCTAAACAGAAAGGACCAGATTGCCATGACCGAAAAAAAGAATAGAGTACTGTCACTGATATTGGCGGTTATCCTTATTGCCTCTGCCCTGCTCTCAATCGTGAGTTGCACCGGTCGAAGTAGCGGAGATACCACCACCGAATCACAAACATCCGCAAACGCACCGATGTCTTCCTTATTTTCCGAAACAACGGAAAACGACCCCTCGACATCCGCTGTGGAAACCACAAATTCCATCACAGATGTAACAACATCTCCGGATACAACAACACCTCCCGAAACCGCCCAAGCGCCCGAAACAACGAAAACTCCCGAAACCTCAAAGGCACCCGAAACAACAAAAACTCCCGAAATCACCGAGACACCCGAAACAACAAAAAACCCCGAAACCACCGAGGCTCCCGAAACAACGAAAACTCCCGAAACCACACAATCTCCTGAAACCGAACCCAGCGGCCGTTTGCTGTATTATCAGAATTTTGACAGCCAACCGCTCTCCTCAAGCAGTCCGCTCGTTTTGCATCGTCTTTCATGGACTGCGGATACCGTTACAAACGGCGCGTACCAAAACAACACCGCAAAATACAGTATAGTCGATCAAAACGGCAGCCGAATGCTGTATATTCAAAACAATACAAGCGATGCAACCGATTCTTATGTTGTGATCCTCACCCCCGCACAGTTCGGCGCATACCACGAGCAAAACTACACATATCAGTACGACATCATATACGCGGATGCCTCCGCGGCGGACAGATATATAGCGCTTGTAAGCGATTACAACGGCACCAACTACAACTCTTTCCATTTTCGCAACCGCGGAACGGCAAACAATCAAATACACTACTTCGGATCATGGTACACCTATGACAAATCCGGAACCGTAAACTATGCCGCCAACACAAATGCAAATTCGATAATCAAAAAGCTGCTCGGTAAAAGTTATAACAGCACAACACAAGCATTCTCCGGCATCAGCGTATCGATAAGATATGTCGTGGATTGGAGCTGCGGCTCAACGGTCTACATGCGCGTAAACACACCGGGATACCCGGGCAGCGACAAATGGACCATTGTCAGCTCCCCGTCGTCATTTGCAAATATTAAAGATTACGCCTCTCCCGATGCGCTTGGCGGCGGAATAGCCCTAAAGGTCGGAGGTGCGCAAAACGGCTACATAGATAACATTATAATTTGGGAGGGCACGGGAGAACAGCCGAGCGACCTCACCTCCCCGCTTTTGACGTCCAAGACCACGGGATGCTCGGGACATAAATATTCCGACGATTACGATTGCGGCACCCCCTCGCACTGTATCTACTGCGGCGTTATCAAAGAGATCATCCCCCACACATATGTTGCGGCAGGTCAAACCGAAGACTTGCGCTGCAAAGTATGCGGCACATACAGTTCAAACGAAGGCACAACATGGCTTTTGCGCACGGTTCCGTCATACATCGGAGGAACACGCGCAAAAGCGCTTTACCGCGGCGGACAGGGCATTGACGATTCTACACTGCCCGAGGATAACGAAACTCAAGTGATGATAGTAGCCTCCGCATCTTTGGGAGGTTTTAACGATTACCGCACGCGTCTTGAAAAATACGGATACACCGAAACCTACAGTTACAGCTATGATAATAATGTTTACGCGCAATACACGGGGTATGATCAAATGATATACACCTATTACTCCGCAAAAAACCAAGAGGTACGCGTTATACTCGATCAAAGCAGCGACGTAACGGTCAACGGTTTCGGTTACACCTACACAAAGCAAACCGGCGACAGCACGGTGCTGTACCAATACGGCATTCCCATGAACAGCCAAAGCATAAGCGGCATCGATACCGACGGTCAAAACCGCATCAATTGCGGCATGATGTATGTGATAAAGCTTGCGGATAATTCTGTCTTTATCATAGACGGCGGTAGCCACAAGCAGTTCGATTCAGCACAGCGCAGCGGTCTTATGACATTTTTGCGCGAGGTTACCGGCACGCCAAGCGGCAAGATAAGGATAGCCGCTTGGGCGGTAACACATGCGCACAACGACCACCTCGCGGGCATATCTCTGTTTTTCAAGGAGTACAGTTCACAGCTGAGCCTCGAACGCGTGTTCTTTAACTTCCCCTCGTTCTATTCCGAAACCGAGATCTTCCGCGACGGCATGAGCAACCACGTAAAGCTTATAAAATACCTGCAACAGTACTTTCCGAGAGATCAAATAAAATTCATGCAGGTGCACACGGGCGAAACGTTTAATCTTGCGGATATCAAAATAAACGTAATGTACACGCATGAAGATCTCGTAAACGCCTCCACCGGTGTCAGCGAAGTTGCCGGCGACTTTAACAACTCCAGCATGGTGCTTAAGATAGAGTTCGACGGCAAAATATTTTGGCTGTTGGGTGATATAAACAAACCCGCCGCCAACAGAATAATCGAAATGTACAGCGACAGCGCATTGCGCGGCGATATAGTTCAGGTGGCGCACCATGTTTACAACGATATTGCGCTGTATTCAAAAATACGCGCAACCGTAGCGCTCATCCCTCAATCAGAAGGAGGCGCGTACAGGACATCCAATATGAAAAAAGCAATGGCAAACGTTAAAGCATACGCCGATAAAGACATGATGTTCTACGGCGGCGACAGCACCGACGGAGTGTGTGTTGACGGCGGAAAAATAGTACATTGCTACCAAAACGATATTAAAGGCGGCGGCTATACCAATTGGAGTTGGTAAAGCACCACTCAAATAATTCTCGGGCGCGTCTGCGGCATAATTGCCGCAAACGCTCCACTTGATGTACCGCAAAGAATATGCACACCAAATTGAAATGATTTTAAAATAAAGTTCAATATTTAACTCAAGTCTATTGCATTTTTCGGTAAATAGTGATATAATTTAATAAAAGAGTATCCGACCGTTGCACACAGCGCAAAACGAACGGTCGCATGGCTAAAGTTTTTGCTTTTAATCGGGATGGCTCAAAATGAACAAAAGGATTATGCTTGCAACACCTCATATGTCCGACGAGGGCTATGAGCTTGAATATATCAAGGATGCATTTGAAAAAAACTGGATAGCACCGCTCGGCGAAAATGTTACCGGCTTTGAGCATGATATTGCCTCATATACCGGCGCGGAGCAAACGGTTGCTCTTTCCTCCGGCACAGCGGCATTGCATATGTCCATGCTCCTCGCGGGCATAAAACCGGGCGATCTTGTTTTTTGCCAAAGCCTCACATTTTCGGCGTCTGTGAATCCGGTAACATACGTGGGCGGTCGCCCAGTATTTATAGACAGCGAGCCGGATACATGGAATATCGATCCCGTCGCCCTGCGCCGCGCGTTTGATACATACGGTAAACCTCGCGCGGTCGTTGCCGTTCACCTTTACGGCAATCCGGCAAAGCTTGCGGAACTGCGCGAGATCTGCAACGATGCCGGCGCGGTACTTATCGAGGACGCTGCCGAAGCGCTCGGCTCAGAGTACGACGGTAAAAAATGCGGTACATTCGGAGATTTCGGCGCTCTATCCTTTAACGGTAATAAAATAATCACCACATCCGGCGGAGGTATGTTGCTCTGCCACGATGAAGCCTCAGCGCGCCATGCGCTGAAACTCGCAACGCAGGCGCGCGAACCATATCCGTGGTATCAGCACAAAGAAGTTGGCTACAACTACCGCCTCAGCAACATATCGGCGGGTATCGGTCGCGGACAGGCAAAGGTTCTCCCCCTGCGCATAAGTCAAAAACGCGCGATATTCGAAAGATACCGAAAAGGTCTTGCGGGGCTTCCTCTCGTTATGCAGCCGTCGCTTGACCGCGCCGCTCCCAACCGTTGGCTCTCTTCCGTGCTTATCGACCGCGGAGAACACGTAACCCCCGCCAAAGTTTTGGCTGCGCTTGACGCCGCAAACATAGAGGGCAGACATATATGGAAACCGATGAACCTGCAACCGATCTTTGCCGATTCGCCTTTTGTAAGCGTTACGGATGAGCCGGTGTGCAACGATATATTCAACCGCGGAGTTTGCCTGCCGAGCGACACTAAAATGAGCATGGCGGATGTTGACGAAGTTTGCGCGGTCATTCGGAGGCTGTTTGAATGACGGAGCGCCGAAAACACCGCGCGGGGATATACGAAAAATACATAAAAAGACTGCTTGACATTCTGCTTTCCGGCTTGGCGCTTATAATACTCTCCCCCGTAATGCTTGTTGTGGCAATATCGGTAAGAATCAAACTCGGCGCCCCCGTGATATTTTGTCAAGAGCGCCCCGGCAAAGACGAACGAATATTTAAAATGCATAAATTCCGCACCATGACGGACGCAAGGGACGAGCACGGCGAACTTCTCCCCGACTCCGAACGACTGACGCCGTTCGGCAAAAAATTACGTTCGACAAGCCTTGACGAGCTTCCCGAGCTTTGGGATATCTTTCGCGGTAAAATGAGCATAGTCGGTCCACGACCGTTGCTTGTGAAATATCTGCCGCTCTACAGCGATGAACAACACCGCCGCCACGACGTGCGCCCGGGGCTTACCGGTCTGGCACAGGTCAACGGACGTAACCTCTCAAGTTGGGATGAACGCTTTACCAATGACATAGAGTATGTAAAAAACATCGGATTTTTAACCGATGTAAAGATAATCCTCGCTACCGTGCGTTGCGTGCTGCGCCGCGAGGGCATTAATTCCGCCGACAGCGCAACCATGGAAGCATTTACCGGAGCGCATGTGTACGCCAATGAAAAGTAAACCTATAGATGTAGTAATTATAGGAGCCGGCGGTCACGGTAAAGTAATAGCCGATATTGTAAAGCTGAGCGGCGATAATCTGTTGGGATTTCTTGACGATACACCGCACACCGACAATCTATGCAAGTTTAAAATACTCGGGTGCATTGATGACTACATGAGTTTTCCAAATGCTCATTTTATTATAGCCATAGGCAATGCGCAAATACGCGAAAGCATAGCCGAAAAACTTGGCGATGCAAAATACTATACCGCTATTCATCCACGCGCGGTTGTATCAGATATGGATGTAAAGGTCGGCATAGGAAGCGCGGTGATGGCAAATGCTGTAATATCGCCTTCGGCGCATATCGGTAACCATTGTATAATAAACACATCCGCAGTGGTGGAACACGATAATAGCATTCATGATTTCGCCCATATCTCTGTCGGTGCCAAACTCGGCGGCACCGTGACAATCGGTCGCAAAACGTGGATAGGAATAGGCGCCACAATCAGTAACAATTTAACTGTTTGCGACAATTGCATGATTGGAGCGGGTACCGTGGTAATCAATAATATTGAGGAGAGCGGAACCTATGTCGGCATTCCAGCAAAAAAAATCAAATAAAAAACTGTTGGTACTTGCCAACAACGATGTTGGGTTATACCGTTTTCGCAAAGATCTGCTTATCGAATTAAGGGAAATCGGATTTGATGTATATATATCCCTACCACACGGTGACTTCATCTCCGAACTTGTTAAATTAGAGTTTCATTATATAAAAACCGACATCTCCCGCCGCGGTATGAACCCGATACAGGATCTCGGTCTTTTACGAAAATATCGCAAGATATTACGAGAAGTTAAGCCGGATCTTGTTATAACGTACACCATAAAGCCCAATATATACGGAGGCATTGCTTGCCGTATGGCGCACATTCCGTACGCAGTGAATATAACCGGGCTCGGCAGTGCAATCGAAAACGGCGGCATGCTGAAAAAACTGGTGCTTTCGCTATACCGCCCGGCGCTGAAATGTGCGCGCGTGATATTTTTTGAAAACAGCGGCAACCGCGATACGCTTGAAGCCACGGGAATACTCCCCCACGGCAAATCGGTCGTTTTAAACGGCGCGGGTGTTAATCTTAACGATTTTCCGTATGCTCCGTACCCCGATGACGAAATAATAAAATTTTTGTTTGTGGGCAGGGTCATGCACGAAAAAGGAATAGACGAGTTTTTTGAAGCCGCTAAAAAATTAAAAGGTATTTTCGGCAATAAGACCGAGTTTCATATTGTCGGCTCTTTTGAAGAAGAATATCGCGATATCATGGATGAACTTGTTCATGCCGGCATTGTGATATACCACGGTCATCAAGCCAATGTCAGACCGTTTTATCGCTCGGCAAGCTGTATAGTTTTACCGTCATACCACGAGGGTATGTCCAATGTTCTCCTTGAGGCAGCCGCAACCGGGCGCCCGCTGATAACAAGCAATATTCCGGGTTGCCGCGAGGCGGTTACAGACGGCGTAAGCGGATATCTTTGCCCACCGCGCGACGCGCAGGCGCTTTCCGACTTTATGACGCAATTTGCAAAACTGCCGCGCAATTTCCGCGTCGATATGGGAAAAGCCTCGCGCGAACATATTGCCGAAAACTTTGACAAAAAACTCGTTATCACAAAAACCATAGATAATTTAGGAATCACTGATGGCTGATCTTCTCACCGTATTTTTCACTGCTCTGCTGCTTGCTTGGTTTGCGGATTTAAAATACAAAAACAGACCGACGGAAATACAACACCGAAGTGTTTTTTTCACCGTTTGCCTTGTCATTCTTCTCGCCGGTTACATCGGTCTGCGCACACATTGCAACGATACTACCGCGTACACATGGAGTTATGAGCTTATCGCGGACGGATACATAGAAAACATCGATATGAGCCCCGGCTCCAACCCGCTGTTTAATATAATAAACTATTGTTTGAGGATGGCGGGGGTATCCACGCAAAACTTTTTAATGTTTTGGGCATTTTTAACCGTATCATGCTATCTGGCGTTTTTACATCGATATTCCGTAAGTTACCCTTGGACCGTCTTTTTGCTCTTCTCCGGAGGCGGATATCTGTTTGCCGCTGCCGGAATTAAGCAGGCGGCAGCCGTGGGTATATCAATGATAGGCGTAATGTTTGCTTTAAAAAAGAAATGGGTGCCATACGCTATATGTATACTTATAGCCACATTTATCCATCCGTATTCTTTGATGTTTTTATTAGTGCCGATATTAAGATTTCGCCCATGGAGCCACGGCTCATATATACTTGTATTCGGAGCAATCATCGGCGGTGTTCTTTTGCGCCCGTTGCTTGGCACTGTAGTTAATATAACAACAATGCTCGGCGAGGAATATACGTTAGAATCGTTTAGCGGAGACGGCGTGAATATCTTCCGCGTATTGGTATGCAATGTGCCGACCGTGCTCTCTTGGCTGTATCGCGGTAAGATATTTAAAGACAGCACCGAATCCGAAAATCTTATCATGAATTTCACCATGCTCAACGGCGCTATCATGTTTGTCGGTCTTTTCGGCACAGCCAACTACTTCGCACGTCTCGCCAACTACTTTATCCTGTTTCAATCGCTGTCGCTTCCTTGGATAATGAAAAAAATCGGCGGACGAGACGGTAAAATATTGAGCATTTTCATGTTGATCGGCTACAGCGCTTATTTCTACTACGCCAATGCCATAAATCAACCATGGGGACAATACTTCTCACGCCTCACCTTAGCGGAATATTTTGCGCAAATTGGAGGATAATATGCCACCTGTACGTGTTTTGCACATCGTAACACAGATGAATCGCGGCGGGCTTGAATCTATGCTGATGAACTATTACAGACAGATCGACCGCAGTCAAGTTCAATTTGATTTCATAGTTCATCGTGAAGAACGTGGTGCATATGACGATGAAATAGAAGCTTTGGGAGGAACGATTTTTCGACTTCCCCGACTTGTACCATGGAGTCGCACATACTTAAATGCATTAAATAGATTTTTTGATACTCACAGTGATTATAAAATCGTACACGTTCACCAAGATTGCCTCAGTTCAATAGCTCTGAAAGCCGCACAAAAACACGCTGTACCGGTGCGAATTGCACACAGTCACTGCTCAAGTCAAGATAAAAACTTAAAATACCCGATAAAAATGTGGTATAAAAAGAGCATTTCCAAATACGCAACCGATTTGTTTGCCTGCGGCAACAAAGCCGGCAACTGGATGTTCAACGGTGCGCCTTACACTGTCATCAATAATGCCATAAATGCATTTGATTATTCTTACACCCCCGCCGCACGAGTTGAAAATCGACGCAAACTCAACCTCGGCAATGGTTTGGTTGTCGGTCATGTGGGACGTTTTTCCCCCCAAAAAAATCACCCTTTCTTGCTTGAGAGCTTTGCCGCATTACTACGGCGCGAACCCAATTCCGTACTGCTTCTCGTTGGCGGCGGGAATGGAATGGTACGCGCACAAAAACAAGCAGACGAACTCGGAATAGCAAACAATGTTCGCTTTCTCGGAGTGCGCAGCGATGTTGCCGATATTATGCAAGCTATGGATGTATTTGTATTTCCGTCACTGTACGAGGGGTTGCCCGTAACAATGGTGGAAGCTCAAGCTGCGGGTTTGCCGTGCGTGATCTCCGATAAAGTCCCCCAAGAATGCATACTTTGCAAAGATCTTGTCGGCATATCGCCGCTTTCCGCGGGAGCGGAAGCCTTTGCGCAGGCAATACTTGAACGCCGAAATACACCTCGCACCGACCGCAGTGCGGAAATTGCCGCTCACGGATTTGATATTTCAAGCGAAGCAGCAAAACTGCAAGATTTTTATTTAGTTAAGTGGAATGAAATTTGTCAAGAAAATTGTAACGCTTTTGAATAGAGAGCTTCCTACATCCACGCTTATCAAGCGTGGAATGAAAGTGGGATGTAATTTTAACCGCCAACAAGGATGCTTTATCGACCCGACACATTGTTTTCTCATTTCAATAGGTGACAATGTTACAATGAGCATTCGTGTTACCCTAATGGCACATGATGCAAGCACTAAGCACACCCTCAATTATACCAAAATCGGACAAATAAATATAGGTAATAATGTTTTTATCGGAGCCAATTCAACAATTCTTCCGGGTGTCACTATCGGAGACGGAGCAATAATAGGTGCCGGGAGCATAGTGACTCACGATATTCCACCGCAAACTGTTGTTGCCGGTGTTCCTGCTCGTGTTTTGTGCACACTTGAGGATTATATGACAAAAAATTTTGCAACAATAAGTGACAGCAACACCTTTGATGAGAGTTATCGATTGGGCTGTGGACTTAATGAAACAAAAAAACAAGAATTACGCAACGCAACACAAAGCTCAATTGCCTTTATAAAATAGAAAGCGAGATATTTTCTATGTCATCCGAACCGGTAATAACCGTTTTTACTCCAACATATAACAGAGCATACATATTACCGAAGTGCTATGAAAGCCTCAAGCGTCAAACTTGTAAAGCCTTCGAATGGCTGATAATAGATGACGGATCTACAGATTGCACAGAGAAGCTCGTTGCAGAATGGAAAAAAACAACTACAGATTTTCCGATTCGTTATATATATAAAAACAACGGCGGATTGCACACCGGATATAATATCGCAATTGCCAATATGAGTACAGAACTGTCTGTTTGCATTGATTCTGATGATTGCCTTCCCGACAATGGGATACAATTAATTTTGAACGAATGGAAATCTGTAAAATCCAGCGGAGCCGCGGGATTGATAGGATTGGACTATGACCAAAACAATAAATTGATAGGTTCCCTACTTCCCGACGGGCATTTAATCAACGCCGCAACACTTTTGTGTTTACCTAATTCCGGAGACAAGAAATACGTGGTTAGAAACGATCTCTTGCGCGAAGTAGCCCCCATACCTGTGTTTGAAGGTGAAAAAAACTTCAATCCGCATTATTTAATTATAAAGCTTTCTAAGAAATACCGTTTTCACCCCATCAACCGCTGTTTGTGCTTGGTAGACTATCAGCCGGATGGAATGACAGCGAATATTTGGAAACAATATGTTGACAGCCCACGCAGTTTTGCTGAATTACGCCGGGCAATTATGGAAATTCCTGAGCTTACATGGCAATATCGACTTAAAAATGTAATCCACTACTGTTCCAGCAGCATTATTGCCAAAAATAAGCACTATATCAGCGAATCACCCAAAAAGTTGTTGACAGTACTGTGTACCCCGGCAGGAGTACTTCTAACGCATTATATCAAAAAGAAAGCGAAGATGTAATAAAATGCCTACAGACAGACAGACAGACAGACAGACAGACAGCTGTTGTCGTGCCGATTTACAATCCGGGGCGAGCAAAACTTACAAGGTGTATAAACTCAATACTTTCGCAAACATACAGGCAGTTCGTTCTTGTCCTTGTTGACGACGGTTCTACCGATGACAGCGGGCAAATATGTGACATTTTTGCCACTCATGATAATCGAGTTAAAGTTATTCACCAATCCAACAGAGGGAGCTCGGAAGCCCGAAAAGCAGGAGTATTTTCACGAGAGGCGCAGGAGTCTGAATATATCTGTTTTTGTGATTCGGACGATACCATGCCACGTAAATCGTTGGAACAACTGGTTACATATGCAGAAAACAACAATGCCGATTGTGTATGCGGACGTACTCGCCGCATGTGGCACGGTATTACCTTCCCACAGAGATACACCCCTCCGTGTTTTACCGGCAATTCGCCGCAAATTTACTCAAATGCCGAAATACTTAGAAACCTGTATGTTAGTTGCTTCGGTATCAGCAATTATCCCGTATCCATGTGTGCGAAATTGTATCGCACTCCACTGATAACTGCCGCGTGTGATTTTACTCCAATAGTAAAATTTATGGGAGATGACTTAAGTATAACGCTGAGGCTGATGCCGCAAACTCAAAAGCAGGTGATTATACCCGACACGGTTTACAACTACCGTGTTGGCGGGTACACATCAAAATACATGCCGGAAATGCTTAATGACTTTTTAAATCTGTACAGGTTTAAAAAGGAAATGGCAAAACTTCACCCTATGCCACAAGATGTAGAATATTTTATGGCTGTAGAACTGAAAAACATTGCCATAACTTGGCTGAAAATGTTCTACAAAAACGCTGTCAACGATAAACAGGCGTGCCGCAATGAGATTGAACGCGTTTGTCGCATACCGGAAATCCACGAAGCAGTTACCCAAAGCAGATTTGCGGAGCAAGATCCGCATGGCATGCGTCAAGCATTACAGAATGTCGATATCGACAGCATAGATGCATTTATCACCAAACAACTCTCATCCAAAAAATATCGTGATCTAATAAAAAGAATGTTAAGATAAATTCATGAATAAAAAATCCCTCCTCCTCTTTTCCCAAGCCATGGAGCTTGGCGGGGTCGAGCGCAGTTTGCTTGGGTTACTTGACTCCGTAAATTACAACGCCTGCGATGTCGATCTTTTTCTCATGCGCCACGCGGGAGAACTCATGCCATACCTTGATCGGCGAGTGCGTTTGTTAAACGAGATTCCTCAATACGCTTCTCTCGCCGTGCCGATGTCGTCGCTGATAAAAAGCGGGCGCATTGATACGCTAATCGGACGATTACGCGGTAAATATGCCGCCGCACGCTTTGACTCCAAACATCCAAGCGAAAAACAGTCGATAACGGCACTCACTTACAGCCACAAATATACACTCGGCGCAATGCCGCAAATATCCGACAAAGAATACGACCTTGCCATAAGCTTTTTAACTCCGCACTTTTTCACCAAAGAGCGAGTCAAAGCAAAAAAATACGCGGCGTGGATACACACCGATTACACCGCGCTGTCCTTTGATCGTAAAGCGGAACTTGAAATGTGGGGCGGCTATGATTACATATGCGGCGTTTCGGAGCAGGTAACTGCGGGCTTTGCGGCGACATTTCCCGAACTTGCCGGCAAAGTGCGCACCGTTGAAAACATTCTCCCCGCGGCACTCATACGCGCGCAATCCGAGTCGCCGCAAAAGGATATGCAAGACAACTGCCGCTATAAGCTGCTCTCCGTCGGGCGGTTTTGCGATGCTAAAAACTTCGACAACGTTCCCGATATTTGCCGCAGATTGGTTGAATTGGGGCTTGACGTCAAATGGTATCTTATCGGCTACGGCGGCGATGAGCCGCTTATTCGCCGAAAAATCGCCGAAACCGGTATGCGGGAACGCGTTATAATCCTCGGCAAAAAAGAAAACCCTTATCCTTATATGCGCGCATGCGATCTATACGTTCAGCCGTCGCGCTACGAAGGCAAGGCTGTTACCGTGCGTGAGGCGCAGCTTCTCGGCAAGCCTGTGGTCATTACAAACTACGCCACGGCGGCAAGCCAACTTGAGAACGGCGTTGACGGCATAATTGTTCCTATGGACAACGAGGGCTGCGCCCGAGGCATTGCCGAGCTTTTGCGCACCCCGGAGCGCATGAGACAATTGTCCGACAATTGTAAACAAAAAGACTACACAAACAGCGCGGAGACAGAGAAAATATATGCTTTGATGAGGTAAACAATGGACATTACCAAGCGCGACTCAAAAATGCTGAAAGGCGTAGCTATCATATCTATGCTCATGCTCCACCTTTTTTGCAGAAAAGATAATTTACCGTACACTCCCCTGCTGTGGATCGGCAGCACACCTTTGATTTATTACTTGGGCTTGTTTGGCGATATTTGCGTTTCGGTGTATTGTTTTATAAGCGGATACGCGCATTTGTTGCAATCGTCAAATTCGGATTTTCACAAACGATGGAAGCGCATATTTAAATTTTTGATTCATTTTTGGGTCATCGTTGTTCTGTTCTCGTTTATCGGAATCATATGCGGCAATAAAACCATCCCGGGAAATATCGTAGAATTTCTCCTGCATTGTCTTACGCTTAAAAAAAGCTACAACGGCGCGTGGTGGTACGCTCATACATATATAGTGCTTGTAGTATTGCAACCGATATCATGTAAGTTTGTACAAAAATGCCCATCTTGGCTTGTCACATTAACTACGTTTGTATTTTATGTATTCGGCTACGGCGTCCGTTTTTGGGGTTGGTGCGCATGCAATGCCACTATTCCGTCATGGATAATCTCGCACATAGGTCTGTTGGGTACTTCTTATTTTCCGTATATAATCGGCATGCTGTTTTGCAAGCATAAAGTTATTGCTCGTCTGCGCCAACTTATCGAGTCGATAAAATTGCATAATATATATATATATATATATATATATATTGTCACCGCTGTTATTAATTGGCACGATCGTGGCACATGGAATAGTCCCCTCACTGTTTGTGGCGGTAGCTACAGCTGTTGCAACCATAATTATCGTATGCATCTGCCCCATGCCGCAACGGTTAAATAAGATCTTATGCTACTTTGGTAATCATTCTACAAATATATGGCTCACACACATGTTCTTTTATACCGTGCTTTGGGATGATTTCGTTTTTTGCGCCAAGTATCCGGTTTTGATTTTTTTACTGCTACTCTTTTTATCCCTTATCACGTCATACATTATAAACTTTATATCTAAACCCATTTTAAAACTCGTGAGGTAAGTTAAATGATCCCCAAAATCATCCACTACTGCTGGTTCGGGCGAGGCGAAAAGCCGGAGCTTGCCCAGCGTTGCATTGCAAGTTGGGAAAAGTTTTGCCCCGACTTTGAAATAATCGAATGGAACGAGGATAACTGCGAATACCTTGCCATGCCGTTTATGGCAGAGGCGTATGAGGCGAAAAAATACGCCTTTGTGTCCGATGTTATGCGACTTATTGTGCTTGAACGGTACGGCGGAGTTTATTTTGATACCGACGTTGAGCTCATTCGCGATATAACTCCGTTGCTTAACGACGAGGGATTTATCGGATTTGAAAACGATATGTATGTTGCTTCCGGATTAACAATTGCAGCCGAAGCGCATCACCCGGTGATATGCGCAATGATTGAAGAATATCGAAAGTTGCATTTTACAAATGCCGACGGCACAACGAACGCCGTGGGCTGCCCGCACCTAAACACCGACGTCATGGAGCGCTTCGGGCTTGCGCGCAACGGGAGCGAACAAACGATATCCGGCATACACGTTTACCCCGCCGATTATTTTAACCCGCTCGACAGCGCCACCGGAAAGCTGACAAAAACCGAAAATACATATTCAATTCATTGGTACTCAATGAGTTGGCTGCCGCGCGGCGTAAGACTAAAAGCAAAGATGGGGAGATTATGGAGACGAATAATAAAAAAACAATAAACGCTTTAACAATCACCTGTCACGATGTTTATAACGCCGGCGCGGCATTGCAAGCATATGCGTTGCAAACCTACCTCGCGTCTCAAGGATGCCATTCTGGCATAATAGATTACAAACCCGATTATTTAAAATATAAATTCAGATGTGGCATTATATATCCCATACGCAAATAATTCAAGTATGTCAAGTACTTTTGAACAGAAAGTTTTAAAAAAATATACCTCTACAATGGCTGATTAAACCGGAAATACAAGAACAAAGATTTCCATTTGCCATAAAGAATGGGCCCCCCGAAAAAACTATACGAAACAAAATTACACGGAACTTGGAAATGCCACCCAAGTAATATACAAACATCCGAACACAATGCAAAATTAGATTTGTATAACAATAGGAGAGATCAACCTCATGAATATGACCAATAACAGAAGATATCACATTGGATACACTACTGGTGTTTTTGATTTGTTCCACATAGGTCATCTAAATATTCTAAAACGCGCTAAAGAAAAATGCGATATTCTTATTGTAGGAGTAAGCACGGACGAAGTTGTAGAAGCATACAAACATAAAAAGCCCACAATTCCTTTTTCTGAACGCATAGAAATTGTATCCGCTATCAAGTACGTTGATTTAGTTGTTCCTCAAACAAATATGGATAAGTATGCCGCATGGCAAAAGCTCCATTTTGATGTTATTTTTCATGGTAGCGATTGGAAAGACAGTGATCTCTATAATAAATATCGACAAGACTTTTCAGGAACAGACGTGGATATGGTTTTTATTCCTTATACAAGTGGGATTTCATCAACAAAAATAAATGCATTATTGGACGAGACTCTAAAAAATAATGTATATGAATAAACATCACTGAAATGCAATCAGATAAGGTTTCATTGAATTTGAAAACGCTATTTACGTTGCATCCACATTGACAATTTCATCCGAAGTGCACCACCTAGGGCTTGTGCGCAACGGGCGCGAACAAACGGTAGCCGGGATACACGTTTACCCCACCGATAAAAGCTAAAAGCGGGCGGGTCATATTATTGAGTAATAAAAAGCAAAGAGAGCGGTCGTATGGTATCAATCGTTATTCCCATCTATAATGTCGAAAAACATCTAAAAGACTGCGTGAATTCAGTAATATCACAAACATATCCGGATTTACAGATTATTTTAGTAAATGATGGTTCAACAGATTCTAGTGGACATATCTGCGATACTTTTGCAAAAATAGATAACAGAGTTCAGGTAATTCACAAAACAAATGGCGGACTTTCGGATGCCAGAAATGTTGGCACATCTATAGCAAATGGAGACTTTATTTTTTTTCTCGACAGTGATGATTACTTGGAAAACAACGCAATTCAAGTTTTGCTACAGAATCAGGAGTTACACTGTGCAGATGTAGTGGTATGCAACTATTTTTATACCTATAATAACCATGAAGATACTGGTGAAAATGATGCGGGCACGTTCAGTAAAGAAATTGCAATAAAAAGGTTAATGTCTGGAGAAATCCAAACATTTGCATGGGGAAAGTTGATTCGAACAAGAATAGCCCAAAAACATAGATTCCCTGTCGGATTACTATTTGAGGATCACTTTTGGACACACCTAATATTTCAGGATAGTAATACTATCGCATGTATCTCGCAACCACTTGTACACTACCGTCAACTGCCAAGCAGTATCTCGCACACGTTTACAGAAAAAAGGTTAGATATTATCAAGGGATGGGAAGCAAGAATTTCATTTTTGCGTGAAAAATATCCGCAACTATTGTCTCCATACTTAAATAGATGTGCACATGACATTGCTCTGCTTGCGTGGCTAACATTAACTCAAATGCCGCACAATAGGCACGGGTTTAAATTAATTCGAGAGTTCATTAAAAAATATGATTTAATTAAATACTGTGATGGGAGAACGAGCATCCTTGTACGATCAGCGCAGTGTGGGCGCTTGATTTATGCTATAATTGCAATATGGTATAGGATCGTGAAGAAATAATGGGAGTTAGAATAAAAGACAAGTTGATACGGATTATATATGGTCTGTTTCGTATATTTCCAATAAGGAAAAAATGCGTTTTAATGTTCAGCTATTATGGTGAGCAATATGCTGGCGCTCCTAAATATATCAGTATATATCTGAATAAAAACTCAAAATTGAATGTAATTTGGGCTTTTGTAAACCCAGAACAATATACGAGCATGTTATCAAGTGTGAAAATGGTTCGATATAAACACATTGCTTATTATTTTATGCTTGCAACTGCCGGAACGATTATCACTGATTATCGCATGACAAAAGAGTTCGTGAAAAGAAATGGGCAAATATACATTCAGACCTGGCATAGTTCCTTGCGTTTGAAACAAATTGAAAACGATGCATTAGATACGTTACCAAAACACTATATTCAAATGGCAAAAAGCGATTCCGCTCAAATCGATATATTGCTTGCAGGTTCGCGAAAGAGCAAAGAAATATTTCAACAAGCCTTCTGGTATGGAGGGATAATTGCAGAAACCGGAACTCCACAATGTGATATTTTGGTTCGCCGCGATCAAAATGCAGCCCAAAGAGTGTACAACTTCTTCAAGATTCCTCAAGAAGCCAATATTGCCATGTATGCACCGACTTTTCGAAAAAATATGGACACCTCGGTATATGATTTAGATTCCATTAGTGTTCTAAAAGCATTGCGTAAAAAGTTTGGCGGAGATTGGTATTTATTAATAAGACTTCATCCGCATCTTAAAAACTGTTTGACAACTTTTAACTATTCTGATCATGTGATACACGCAACAAATTATGACGACGTTCAGGAATTGCTTTGCGCCACAGATTTTTTAATCAGTGACTATTCTGCCATTATATTTGACTTTTCGGTCACCGCGAAACCATGCATGCTCTATACGCCGGATGTTAAGGAATATACTGCTTACGACAGAAAATTATATTTCGATTTAAGTGCATTGCCCTTTCCGAGTTTTGAGAATCAAAGTGATCTTATCCAAGCAATTGAATATTTTAACTACAATCACTATAAAAAAACGCTACAGACGTTTCGAGCATCTATTGGCAGTTACGATGACGGAAAAGCATGTGAGAGGGTTCAACAGTTAATTGAGAAAAGATTGTAATTGTAACAATAATAGAATGTACGGCAGTAGTGTTGGACTTATTTCAACTCAGACATTTGAACTTTCTGAGTTGCACAAAAAAGTATGATTACTTAATTGTTGGCGTTATGGTTGATGAGTTAGTTTCATATTAAGGAAAACATGTATTTATTCCGTACAATAAGCGTACCACTACTGTAGATGCAATTCGATATATGCATGACCGCCCAATCTATCGCCGATGGTATTGAATTACTTTCCAACGATAAAGCATTATACAATCTTAAAAGAGATCATCAAGAGAATGAGAAGAAAGGTAACACCGAGCAAACTAAATAGTTTTATGAATTGGTGTAGAGATCAAAAGCTCAAGGCTTGATCATATACACATTATTCTTGTGTCTGATTTGGTATTTTCATGCATAATAGTACAAAAGTTTTTAGAAATATTCTATCCAATATTATCTCGCAAGTAGCCTCGCTGCTGTTGGGAATCATAATTCCTCATTTAATGATCGTTAACCTCGGTTCGGAAGCCAATGGATTATTTACATCCATAAACAACGTATTGGGCTACATGGCATTATTGGAAGCTGGGGTAGGAGCGGCTGCGCGACAGGCGCTGTATACTCCAATAGCCAATCAAGACAAGGATAAAATAAGCAGCATAATTGTTGCGGTCGACCATTTTTACAAACGAACCGGTCGCTGGTATTTTGTAATAATCATGCTGCTCACCTTTGTTTTTCCGCTTACTATCGATTTTGCTTTACCGCGTTGGCAGGTAATGGCAGTCATGTTTATGAGCGGACTTCCCGGCGTTGTACAGTATTATTTTCAAAGCAAATATACAATATTGCTTCGTGCCGAAGGACGAGGCTATGTCATTACCAATCTTACAACACTTATACATTTTGCCACCAACCTTGCAAAAATTGTTTTGCTGATATTTGGGTGCAACATAGTTGAGCTGCAAGCCATGTATTTGATATTAAATCTGATACAAGTTTTTTTCACTCTCTTTTATGTAAAAAAGAATTATTCTTGGCTATCAAAAAAAGCGCCCCCCGACTACACCGCAATTGTCCAAAGCAAAAATGCAATGGTACATCAAATATCATCAATGATATTCTCTAATACCGATATTCTCATTTTAACATATTTTTGCGGGCTAAAAACAGTTAGTGTTTACTCAATGTACACCTTGCTTTTTGGTATCATATCAACAGCCATAAGCAATTTTTCCGGTGCCAACTTTATAATGGGGCAATCCTTCAACACAGACAGACAACGATCTTTAAAGCTGATTGAAACATACGAGGTTTTTAACCTTACATTAACATTTAGCCTTTTTTGTATAGCCGGTATTTTTATCATACCATTCTTAAATGTCTATACAGCAAAAATTCACGACATCAATTATATTGACAGCCTATTAGCGTATCTTATGGTAGCAACCACTCTTTTATCATCGGGGAGAAATTCGTCATCGCAAATCATTGTATACGCTGGACATTTTAAGCAAACACAATGGCAAGCAATCCTGGAATCGGTCATCAATATTGTTGTTTCGATAATATGCGTATCTTTCTTGGGTGTATACGGTGTTATTATCGGCACCATCGCGGCATTGCTATACCGCACGAATGACATGATCATCTACGCCAATAAAAAAATACTACACCGCAGTCCATGGAAAACATATCGCAGGTGGTTTGTTAACCTTGGTATGTTCATCATAGTTACGATTATATCCAAATACATATTTGCTCACATCGCGCTTGATACATACCCTCGTATAATACTGTGGGCTGCTATATCATGCGTGATAATAATTCCGCTGTTTTTTGTTGTTGCTGCTGTTTTTGACAGGGAAACATTCCTTGCCGCCAAAGAAATGTTATCCCCCTACTTCAAAAAACTTTTGGGCAAGCTTCACAAAGCAAAGTAAAAGGTATTGCGAATGATATTTAACCAATACGAACGCGACCTGTTCTTCATTATTCAATCTGTCATAGGTGAGCATGTTCACACCGCGCCGCACGAATTCGATTCTTTCCCCGCGTTGTTTAAGCTTGCGAATCAGCAAAAACTTTTACCGTTTATATTTGAATATCTCAGAAAGTTACCGGTAACGGGGTCTGACGCCGAGCTTTTCGCGATCACGAAAAAGCAGGTGATCGCCCAAGTGGTCGGTCAAACGGTTCGCACCGCGGAATTCGGGCGGATATACTCCTCTCTGCGCGCGGCGGGGCTTCACCCGGTTGTCGTCAAAGGGCAGCTGTGCGCCGGGCTTTATCCGTTGCGCGATCACCGCATCAGCGCGGACGATGATATTCTTATTTCGGATGACGAATTTTTTGCCTGCCACGAGCTGTTGCTATCCATGGGACTTTCCACCGATACGCCGCACGAATCGCTCACTGCCGCCGACGAGGTATCCTACCGAAAGGACGGTACGCCGATATACATTGAGCTTCACCGCCGACTTTTTGACTCATCGGAAGACGCGCACGACGATTTAAATTCGTTTTTTTACAACGCGCGCGAACATGCCGTGGAAATTGACGGAGTTTTATCCCTGCCGCCGCACGAGCACCTTTTGTACCTCATTTTGCACGCGTACAAGCACTTTGTTGCCTGCGGCATAGGTTTGCGCCAGTTTTGCGACATAGGTCTTTGGGCACAAAATTATTATGATAATATCGATTGGCGGCTTTTGCGCTTTCAGTGTGCCGAAGTTCACGCCGCAACCTTTGCCGACGCCGCATTTAAGATAGCGCGCGATGTGCTTGGCATCGACTTTGCTCTGCCCGACCCATGGGGCGCGGATATCGATATCGAACCGTTGCTTCATGACACGCTAAGCGGCGGAATATTCGGCTCCAACGACTACACGCGGTTGCACTCCTCTACCGTAACGCTGAACGCGGTCAAATCCAATCGCCGCGGCAAAAAAAGCGGC
>CAZISZ010000014.1:0-20796 GCA_964542035.1 uncultured Ruminococcus sp.
TTTGCTCCATTCTTGAAACGATACCGACTACTGTGGGGTGGGATACCTCCAAAAAGACCTCTATTTCCTTTTGCGTAGCCTGACCGCCTTTGTTGCTTAAAAAAGCAAACACACGGCTTTGCGTTAAGGTGATGTTATACCGTTTCAAATCGGCATCGGCATTTACCTTTAATTTGTCACTGATTACTTTGATCAGATACCCGACATCTTTTTTCGGCATAGATACGCCTCCTCATCAAGTGTAGCACACTACATATTATAGCACGAAAAATGATTCTTGTCAATATGGATTTTTGCAATTTACAATTACGAAACAAGAATGACATTTGTTTCAATTTGCTGAATTCGATAATTTGTTAAACGTGCGGACGTTAAAATTCCGCCAAAAGTTCCGAGTGCCGCACCTGCCGGTTACGGCTTTTGTTTCCATTCTTTTTTCAACACAAAAGGGGCTGTCTTAATGCGACAGCCCCTTTCGGGCATTTCCTTTCGGTATTATTAAATTTAAACGTTTGTGAACTTAATAATCGGCATCATATTCATACTGCGGCTTTTCTGCTTTTTCATTTGATTCTATACACCGCTCTATATCGTCAATGATTTCATCATCTGACATTCCCATCGTAATTCCAAGTGGGTAATTTTCATCAAAATGTTCATAGTAATCATTTAATGCCTCTTCTAAGTCTGTCATTTAACCATCCGCAACAATTCTTTAAAGATTTCGTATGATTTAGGAAGAAATGATTTGTTCAAGCGATTCCGAATTATTGACCTCCGCACTGAACATTTCCGCAAAACCTTCTTTTCCGTTGTCTCTGCTCCCCAATATCCTGCACCATGTCCAACCCCAGAAGGATACGTCACAAGCGTGGTCGTATAACCGCATCAACTCGCTGCGGCATTACCACCATGCGAATTCCATGATATTGGGCAGTTTAGACATAAGATCTTCAGCTTGCGCATCTGTAAGCTGCTTGTTACCGAAAAGACTCAGAGCCTGCAAATTAACAAGACCTTCAAGCGGAGTTACATCGCTGATTTGGTTGCATTCAAGATAAAGCTCCCACATGTTAGACATACCGCCTATCACACTTATATCCGTGATGCTGTTGCTGCCCAGATCAAGCCGTTCCATGGCAGTCATACCGCCAAGCGCTCCGATATCCCCGATCTTGTTACCGCCGAGCGTGAGCCACTTGATATTATGCAGATCGGCAAGCGGGGTAAGATCGCTTATATTATTTTTTGCCAAAAGCAATGTTTCAAGCTTTTTAAGACCTTTGAGATCGGCAACATCATCGATATTGTTTGTGTAGAGGTACAGTTCTGTTAATTCGGTAAGATTACGCAGAGCGCCGAGGTCGCTTATATTGTTGCCGTTAAGCCAAAGTTTTGTCAACTTTGTAAGCCCGCCGAGAGCGCTTATATCGTTAATGCCGTGGTCGCTTAAGATAAGCACTTTTAAGTCGGTCAAGTTTTGCAGAACACCGATATTTCCGATCGCGTATCCTGTACCGAAGAAACTGTTTTGATCGTTGTTAAGATCAAGAAACGTAAGTTTTGTAAGCTTGCCGAGTACGCCGATATCCGTTATACGGTTGTTGGCAAGCGTGAGTTCGGTAAGTTCCACCAGATCCTCAAGCGGAGTGAGATCGCTTATCTTGTTGTCGCTCAGTTGAAGCACCGTAAGTTTTGTAAGTCCGCCGAGCGGACTTATATCCTCGATATCGTTGTTGTAAAGGTAAAGTTTGCGCAGATTTGCAAGACTGCCGAGGGCGCTGATATCCGTGAGCTTGGCGTTACCGCCGTAGACCGCGGTTATTCTGTCCGCATCATCGCGCTGAGGAAGTGAATCAAGCTGTTCTTGATTGATAATCATAACCTCCAGTTTCGGAGTCTCGGGTTCGATGGGAGAAGTTGTCTCGGGCGTTATATCGGTATCGGGCTGTTTATCGAGATCCGGGAGAATCACTCTCAAATCGGGAAGGCTTGCAAGTCCTCCGATATCGCTGACATTGGTATCACCGAGGTTCAGCTCAAGCAAAGAAGTCAAGCCGCCGATGGTGGAAACATCGACGAGATTACTGTTTCCCTGAAGCGAAAGATATTTTAAATTCTTCATCCCCGCAAGTGCTCCGACATCAGAAATGTTATTGCCATCAAGCCAAAGTTCTTCCAGTTTTGTAAGCTTTTCAAGAGGTTCGATATCGCTTATATTATTATCGGCAAGCCCGAGTGTGTCAAGTTCGGTAAGACCGCACAACGCTTCGATACTGCTGATATTATTGCCGTCAAGGCGCAATCTCGTAAGAGCGCCAAGATCCGCGAGAGCGCTTATATCGCTTATGTTGTTGTCGCGCAAATAAATCGCGCTCAGTTTTTTTAAGCCCGCGAGCGGACTTAAGTCGCTGACCGCCATATCGTCAAGATCAAGATACATAAGATTTGGCAGATAAGCAAGTGCGCCTATATCCGTAATGGCATTATCCTCGGCGTCTGCTTCTACGCCGTCGATCAGATATGCGTCCTCGCGCTGTGCCAAAGCGTCGAGGTCGGCTTGGCAGGTCACTTTAACTTCAATCATACCCTCGGTGGGGGTAATGTCCTGCGTTGTATCGGTGGGTGCATATCCGCTAATATCGTCGCCTGTCGTTTCGCCGGTGACGCCGGAATCGTTATCGCATGCCGCGGCGCACAGCGCGATCAGTACAGCGGTAAATAATGCGCCGAGGCGCGGTAAAAGTGAGGTGCGGTAGTTCGTTTTCATAATGAAATATCCTTTCTTCACCGTTAGGTGTTATAATTATATCACATTAAAGTTAATAATGCAACACAATTCGGCTTACGGCACAAACGTATTTGTTATTAGATTTTATAAAAAATATTGACACATAAGGCACTGATATGATATAATAATAACAACAAGCCGCGGTTATGTTTAGTACCGACGGCAAAAACGGAGGATAATATTATGACAAAAACCAAGACGCTTAAGATCACGGCGCTTATTTTGACAATGGTGCTTATGACATGTATGCTGGCTTCCTGCGGCACAAAACTTTCCGGAACATACGAAAGCGAGTTGCTCGGTCTCAGCTTTGAGTTTAAATCCGGCGGCAAAGTCAACTTTACTTACCCCTCCTTGAATATATCCGCAAGCATCCTCACCGACGGGCTTATTAACAGCGCGACAAGCGAGGGTACATACGAGATCAGCAAGGATAAGACAACCATTACATTCCACTTCGGCGATGAGGGCGCAAAAGACTACGAGGGTGAATCTTCACTTGAGATCGGCGAGGATTACATCAAAATAGACTCCATCACCTTTACAAAAGTCAAAAAGTAATATACACGGGTGACAGGACAGTCCGCGCGACCGTCCCGTCACCCGATTTTTTTCGGCTTATCCTCTCGTGATATAGTTTCGGTTTTATGTGATTTTATTTTTTCGGCGAAACGCCTTTATGATATAATTAATACGGAACGTCGACATTCGGCATTCCGAATTTTTAATAATCGCCAAGCCGCGAAATACGGCGGCGGATAGGAGATCACCATGCGAAAAATGAAGCGAATTATTGCAACTTGCCTTACGGCTACGATGATGCTCGGCAGTCTTTGCGCTTGTGTGCAGGACAGTGACGAGAACACCGACAAAACTCACACCGGCGCGACCGACAAGCCCACAACGACCGACGTTGCCGCGCCGGTAACAACAGCGCCCGCGGAAACCGCCTCCGCCGTATCCTTGCCGAACGCGAGAGACAAAAATGCCGATTGGAGTGTTTTGATGGTAGGAAACAGTTTTTCCTACTACAACGATCTCAACAAGCCCGACGGCATATTCTATAATATCGCCGCTCGGGCGGGATACCGCGTAACCGTAGATTGCGTATACAAAGGCGGGTATAATTTAAAAAAATTTCTTGACACGACCGACGAATACGGCAAGCAGGTACGGGAAAAACTTGCCGCGCGGCGCTACGATATAATTATCATTCAGGAGCAAAGCCACACGCCGATATCCAAAGCCGCCGAATTTTACGATTCCTGCCGCGCATTTAAAAAGCTTGCCGACGATAACGGAGCCGAACTTTGGCTGTACGCAACGTGGGGGTACAAAGCGGGTCACGCATCGCTTTCAAAATACGGCAACGACACGGCGGATATGGAAATGAAGCTTCGCGCCTCTTACACCGCAATTGCCGACGAGTTGGGAATAAAAGCTTGCTATGCGGGCGCGGCATTCTCAAAGGTATATGCCGAGCACCCGAGTCTTGAGATATATTACACCGATAAATATCACCCCGGAGTAAACGGCAGTTATCTTGCGGGATGGGTGTTGTTTGGCAGCATTTTCGGCGTAGACCCCGCAACGCTTACATATAACGGAGACGTAAACGCAAGCTATGCCGAAATTCTACGAGCCGCGGCTTCAAGCATAGTGCAAAACGGTGCGCCGATAGCCGACGGATACGCCGTAAGCTCGTCAGGAGTGAGCGAGGAGAAACAAAGCGGCGAAAGCAAGACGGTCATGCTGACCGAAGCGCCGACGACCGACCCGATATCGATCATAACCCGCGATTGCGCCGAGTGCGGCGGCGGTTGGAATGTAATTAAAAACGACCCCGCGCGCAGTTTTTCGGGCATTCGCGGAGATAAAGACAAGATAGCTTCCCCCGAATGTTCAGCCGAGCCGCTGACGGACGCGCAAAAAGCGGATATAGCCGACATCGGCTACGGCGTATCGGTTATAGGCATATCGCACATGGACGGAAGCAAAAAGGGTACCGTAAACCAAAGCACAGCGGCGGGCGTTACAAATTCGCTTATAAATCTTGTAAACGGTCACTGGGGCAGTTCATACATGGCGGCAATGTTCTTTGATACCGACCGTTATAACGTAAACGGCGAAAAGACGGAGGGCGGCGATTACACCGCGCTTATTACGCTTAACTTCGGAGAGCGGAAAGAATTTTCGTCTATCGGTTATATATCGGGCAATCTAAAGGGATTTCCGCAAGCGCAGGATGTATTTATAAGCGATGATGGGGTTAACTGGACGAAAGTTGAAAGCGCGTGCTACGACGCGGATGTTACGAACCTGAAAAGCGTTGGCAACTTTACACTTGACCCTTGGAACAACAATAAACCCGGTGCCGAAGTACTCTTTTCAATGGCAGGCACATCCGGCAAGTATATAAGAATAGGCATTATACGCGGCGGAGACGTTAACGGAAACACTACCGAGTTTGACGCTATAAACACCCGCGAGATAATAGTTTTTTAATTACCGATAATTATAAAAAGCATCCCGCCTCGAACAGAGGCGGGATGCTTTTTATATGCTCTTGCCGATGTACGGCAAAAAAGCGAATCCCGCAGGCGGAGCTTACGCTCCGTCCACGGGATTTCAGGAATGCAGTTATTTATCCTACCGACCGCCACTGCATGACGGTCGGTATTTTATCTCACCTTGCGTGAGAGGAGTTCGGTATTATGATCTATAAGATCAACCAAACAGAGCTGCCTTAAGCAGAGCAATCGCATCAGCGGAATCGACCTTGCCGTCACCGTTGAAGTCCTTGGACTGGTTGGCGTCGCCGCCGAAGAGGATAGACTTAAGGAGAGCGATAGCGTCATCGGAAGTTACCTTACCGTCAGCGTTGAAGTCACCCTTAAGAACATCTCCGGTCTTAGGAAGAACTTCCTTGCCCTCGGTTGCGCCGCAAACGGAGCAAGCGAAGTGCTGGGTGTAACCATCCTCGGTCGCGGTTGCAGCCTTAGCAGGTACTATCTGGAAGCTGTGACCGGTTGCGGGGAGAGTTGTACCGCCGTATACGTAGTTGCAACGAGTGCACTTGAAGCCGGCAGAATGTCCGGCGGTGGTGCAGGTAGGAGCAACTGCTTCAACCATACCGCTGATGAAGTCTACATCGTGGGACTTGTAGCCGGAGGCAACCACGAATTCACAAACCGTGCACTTAATGTCGGCAGTGCAATCGATGACCTCGATGTTATAGATGTGAGCCTCGGTGATAGTCTTGCCGCAACCTGTGCATTCAAAGCCGTGACCGGAAGTGGTTACAACCATCGTAGTATTTTCAGCTGCCTTGTGCTCACCGGTAGCCTTGATTACGTAGTCGCAAACAGCGCACTTATTGTCAACGCATGCAGCAGCACCTTCGGGAAGCTTGTGAGCCTCTACGATGGTAGCATTGCAGCGCTTGCAGGTTACGCTGTGAGTGGACTCGGTTACAACGGTGGTAACGCCGGCAAGATCGTGACCGAGAGCTGCTTTCTCTACGTCATTGCATGTACCGTCAGAATTCTTAGACTTAAGGATAGTCAACTCGCAAGTTGTGCATCTGTTAGGATAAATGCAGTTTGCGGCATTGTCGGAAACCGACTTGTGTGAATCGATATCGCCACAAGTTGTGCATTTTCTGTAGTGATATGTGTTCTGGGCGTTCTTGGCAGTATTTTTTACTGTCTTACCCTTTTCGTAAGCCTTATCGGCATAGCCCCATGCGCTCCAGGTGTGTTCACCGGTTGCGGGGTATGTCTCGAAAGCTTGAGGAGCGTAATCGCACTCGGAGCAACCGAGGTGAGAAGCATAACCTGCTTCGGCGCAAGTTGCATCCTTAGCATTAATTGTTACGATGGTGTGAGTGGTCTTGCCGGTAACTTTACCGCAGACCTTGCAGACATTCCAGTGGTTGGCAGAATCGTACTTAGTCTCGTTTTTGCAAGCGCCTACCTCAAGGGTTGCGCCGCAAACGCACTTAGCAGCACCGCGGCAATCAGCAGCTTTTGCTTTTACTTCAACCTGCTTGCCGTCAACGGTTACATAGTAAGTGTGTGTCTCGGCAGTGGCAGCCTCGCCGCACTGCTTGCCTTCAAGGCTGATGTTAATGCAGTAGTGATAGTGGGAGTTGCCGTCACCGGTTGTACGGTAATCGGAGCTCCACTTGTGAGCGGTGGCGTCAACGCCGGTATCTACAACTGTATCCCAAGCTTTGCAAACCGTGCACTGACGGTTCTTCTGACCGGAGATAACGCAAGTAGCCTCGCGAGTTACTTGGTACTCGCCCCATGTGTGACCTGTCTTTTTAACGGTCTGAACATCGCCGCCTGCCTTGCACTCGAAAGTCTGTTCAAACTCGGTGCCCTTATAGATGGTGATGGAGTGCTGGCACTTATAACCGGAAGTTGTACCGTCGGTTGTGCAGGTTGCGGCAACAGCTGCAACCCAAACGTTACTGTGACCGGTGTTGTAAGTGGTCTTAGCCTCGGTGAATACGTTTTTGCAGTTTACGCAAACAACATTGAGAGGCTGAGTGCAGTCGTACTCAAAGTTATCTGCAACTTTGTGATGGCTCTTGAAGTTTTGACCGCAAGCTTCGCACTTAATCTGTGCTTCGCAAGGATATGTGCCGAGAGCGGGGTAAACATGAGATGTGTTCTTGTTCTCAACATAGTTCTGGACATCGCCGCAGGTCAAGCACTCGTTCCAAGTGGCATAGCCCTTTTCGCAAGCGCTCTTACCTTCGGTCTGTTTTGCAGCATAGGTGTGTTTGCCCTTTACCTTACCGCAGTTTTTGCAGACGGAAGTGCAGTTGGTTTCCTCAACTTCGGTGAGTACGCCGTTTACCATCTTTTTGTGCTTTACAGCCTTCCACTCGTGACCGTGTTCTGCACTTGCTTCTATCTCTTTTCCGCAAACGGAGCAAACGCCGGGGTTGCAGAGAGGAGCCTTGGAATCTGCCTGCTTGTGACCGGTAGCCGCAACAGTCAGAGCATCAAGTGTTGTGGCATTGCGCTCGGAATCGAACACGCCATTGCACTCGGAGCAGGTGTAGTATGCCTTGTTACCGTTTGCATCGCAGGTAGCGTCAACGGCTGCATGATATACGTACTTGTGAGCTACGGACTTAGCCTCGTAGCCGCACTCGCACTTCTGGGGATGAGCGCAATCTACCTTCTTATCGGCAACGCTGTAGGTGTGTTTTGCAGACTCAACGATGGTGTTGCAAGCGGTGCAAACGGTCCAGTGAGCATTGTCATTGTAGGACTTTACAACGTAAGTTGTGTTGGATGTGTGGATAGCTTCGATAAGAGTGGCAAGATTTTCGGCGGAATCCGCGGTGTAAGCGGTCTTGGAAGTAAGAACATCGCCGCAATCTGCGCAGAAATCATAGTACTCGGTGGCGAGACCGCAGAGAGAACCGTTAACGGCAAGATCGGAGACCGCGATCTTCGCGCTGATCATTTCAGCGGTAAGAGAACCGTTGAAATTCTGAACGTTTTTGTGACCGTATGTAACGGTACCGGTAATAACAACAGATTTGGATTCCTCACCGCAAGCGCATTTGCCCCTGTACTGCTTAAGCTGGTTGCAAGCACCGGTTTTTTCGATGAGAGAACCTTGTTTGGTGTAACTGTGAGTTGCACCGGCGGCACTACCTACGAACGTGTTTTTTTCTTCATTGCTTAACTTACCGCAATATTGGCAACTTCTGTAATATACATTGGTAGCCGCGCAGGATTTTTTCTCTTTGAGGTAGGTGTCAGCAATAACATTTGCCCATTCGTGCTTGGAATCATCCGATACTTTGGTTCCAACGTATCCACATTTTTTACAGATACCGGAAGTGGAGCATTCGGGACCACTGAGTTGGTGTTTTTCAAATACCGGGGTGCCGTTTTCGATCTTTATGTGCATGGACTCACTGTAATAAGTATAAGTCACAGATGCATCAGTAGTATCTTCGGCACCGGCACAAACACCGATACAGAGTATTGCCGCGAGCAGCAGAGCCACAGGGAGCAATACCTTCCCTATGCTTTTGACCGCATGCACGGCCTTAGCATGAGAGAGAGTAGAAACTTTTTTCATTTCTTGTCTTTCCTCCTGAAATTCTTATGTACAATGATAATCCTTCGCGCGGCGCATGCTTGCATTCCACGCTCAAACGCCCGTGGGCGCTTAGCCGACGAGCAGGTTTGCGTTTGGGTGCTTGCGCGATACCTCAAATCTCCCGTGGGAGCTTTAGCCGACGAGGTTTCGGCACGCCCCGCTTCGCCTTGCGAATTGCCGACGGTATGCTTTTAGCTTTTTGTTTTTCCGCCGACATCAATCATCAATTGTCATTTTTAGAGACGGATACAGTGTACCTTTTATCCATCTTCTCATATATTCTATCACCAAGACGGCTTTTTGTCAACACCTTTGCGGAATTATTTCTTGAAAATTTTATCGAATTTTAGGTTTGCGAGGGAGGCGCAGTAATGGGTAAAATAGCGCTCGGCACTCGGGGTTTATCAACCGCAAAGAGGCAGTGGGAGGTTAGCAGGAAGATTTCCGCGCGGCGGAAATCTTTGCATCTCCTCATCCGCAAACATGAGAAGGCTTGACGAGAGTTCGGGCTTTATGCTACAGACAAAAAACGGCTGTTGCGGAACAAGCCGCAACAGCCGTTTTTATTATGCCTCGAAACGCTTGATGTCGGCTTCAAACGCCGCGCGCTCGCTCTCATCGGTCACGTTGGCGGTGAGCTCGATGGGGTTCATAAGGTCAAGGCTGAATATTCCCATGATCGATTTTGCATCGACAACGTATCTGCCGGAGCGGAGGTCGATATCAAAATCGTACCTTGCGGCAAGGTTTACAAAATCGCGTATATCGGATATTGTTACAAGACGAATGTTTTTGGTGATCATTTTGTATCCTCCCGGAAAAAGATATTTACCTACATTAATTTTATCACACACCGCGGGTGCTGTCAAGTATTATTTTTTGTTTTTTTGAGACTCGGTGAGACTCGGCGAGACTCCCGCCGCACGTCCCCGGGGTTAGAATATCATTGCACCGCGGGAAAGCCCCAACCGCGTGTGCGAAAGGAGGCTGTGATGGAATAAAAAACAACGAAAAAAAGCCGCGCAGGCTTTGCAGACCACGACCGGGGAGTCTTATCCGCGCCGCCGCGGACGGCAGCGCCCTGCGCCTTGCCGCCGATTACATTGAGGTAAGTCTCGGGCGCGACACGCTGCCGAACATTGCGGGGTTTTGCCGCTCGCTCGGCGTGGGGGTGAGCGAATTTGAGGGGCTGAGGCGCTCGCACCCCGACGTTCACGGCATTTTACTTGCCGCATTTGAGGACGTTGCGCTGAACGCCGACGTGCCCGCCTCGATACTTTCGCTTTATCTGCGCGGCAGGCTTGACTACAACGACCGCGCCCGAGTGGCGGACGATTCGCCCGCCGCGGTGATATTTGAGCACGATGTTATGCGGGACGGCGAATGACGGCGTTTTGCGCATAGGCGGCTCCCCCAACGCTCGGCAAGCCGAATTTTTTGCGGCGCGCGGCAAGTACATCGCCTACGGCGGCGCACGCGGCGGCGGAAAATCGTGGGCGCTTCGCCGCAAATTATGCGCGATGTGTTTGCGCTACCCCGGAATACGCTGTTTACTTATTCGCCGTTCTCTCGGCGAGCTGCGCGCCAATCACCTGCGCCCGATGATTGCGGAATACGCGGGGCTTGTGCGCTACATTGAGTCGGAGCGGCGGCTATCTTTTCCCGGAGGGTCGGCTGTCTATCTCGGATACTGCTCAAGCGAGCGGGATGTACTTCAATATCAAGGTCAGGAATACGACGTTATCGCCATCGACGAGGCAACGCAACTGAGCGAATATCAGTTTTCTGTTTTTAAGGCCTGTCTGCGAGGCACTGGAGACCATCCCCGCCGCATTTACCTGACCTGCAACCCCGGCGGGGTAGGTCACGCTTGGGTAAAACGGCTGTTTATAGATCGCCAATATCGCGCGGGAGAGCACCCGGAAGACTATGTTTTTATTCCGGCTACCGTTTACGACAACGAAGTTTTGCTTCGTTCGGCTCCCGATTACCTGCGGCAGCTGGAGGGGCTTCCACCGCGATTGCGCGACGCATGGCTGGACGGCCGTTGGGATGTATTTGAGGGACAGTTTTTCCCGGAATTCGATCCCGCAAAGCACTTATTGCCCCGCGCCGCTCTGCCGCGAACCTTATTCAGGTTTGCCGCCGCGGATTACGGGCTTGACATGCTTGCGCTTTTGATAGTGGGAGTTACCGAGGACGGGCGGCTGATAATCGAGGGAGAGTTATGCGAAGCGGGGCTGACTTTATCAGACGCCGCGCGGAGGATAGCGGCGACGGTTGAAGAATATTCGGCAGACGGCGGAGCGCCGGTGAGTTATATTACCGCGTCACCCGACCTTTGGAATCGCCGCCAGGACAGCGGGCTTTCCGGCTTTGAAATAATGCAGGGCGTTTACGGCATGCCGCCGATGCGCCCCGCCGACAACAGGCGCGTGCCCGGATGGCGCGTTTTGCGCGAGGCGCTTGTTCGGGAAAGATTACTGATATCGGACAATTGCCGAGAGCTTGCGCGGTCGCTCCCCGCCCTGCTTTTTGACAAATCGCGCGCGGAGGACGCCGCGAGCGAGCCGCATGATATCACGCATGCACCCGAGGCTTTACGTTACGCCGTAATGAGCCGTCAGCCGCCGCCCGCCGAACGCGCGGCGCCACCGTTTGAAAACTTCAGATTTAACAAAAAGGGCGGTAACTCTCACGGTCACAAATCGCTTATGTGGGACGAATAACAGCGACGTCCGCAATATCACAAACAGACAGGAGATTTTTATGAGAAAATTTGATTCCGCGACATGCGCCGAGACGGCGCGCAGACGCGACCGCGGTTTTGCTCCGACAACGGATGGCAGTTTTGAACTTGAAAACATTCGGCTTTTGGACGACGGTTCCGCCATTTTACGCGACGGTTTTGCCTATCGCTGCACCCTGCCCGCCGATGTGCGCGCGGTACTTGAGGGGAGCGGGAAGGAAAGCGATTGTGTGTACGTTGTTGCGGGCGCGGCACTGTATATCGCCGACACCTCCGACGGCAATGTGGAAAAACTGGCGGATATCCCCGCCTCCGGCGGCAAGTGTGCGCTTTTTCGCTACGGAGGAAAACTACACCTTTTGGACGGCGGCGAGCTATGGCAACTGGATGGGGACACGCTGACCGCCGCCGGAGGGTATATTCCCCTTTACGGACGAAACTGGCATCCGCACAGCCGCGGCAATATAAACGAGGAGCTTAATCTGCTTACGCGCAAGATACGCATTCACTACAAGATAACCGAACTGACCCACAGTTTTGAGCCCGGATTTAAACTTTCATCGGTAGATTATTTTGAGGTGAACGGCGTAAAAATAACCGGAGACAACACTCCGCACTGGTATCTCGAATCATCCGGGCTCAGTGTAATGACTACGGGTGTGAGCGCAGAGGATTCTGTTGTGATATGCGCAACGGTTTCGGAAGACGTTATCGATCGCGCAAAACTCACCTCCTGCACCGCCGCCACGGTGGTGGGGGACGGAGGAGCGACAAGAATATGCTGTTACGGCGGCACGGAAGAAGAAAAATTTTATATTTCCCGACCCGTGCCCGCCTCCGACATCGATGATGCGCGCCGAGCCGACTCAGCCTCCGGAGAGCTGTATTTTCCCGTGGACGGCAGAATAACGGTAGGAGACGGCGGCGCGGCGGTACGTGCCATCCTACCGGTGGGAGACGACGCCCTGCTTTTCACGGAAAACAACATATACGCCATGCATCCCGGAAAGAACGGCGCGCCATCTCTTGCCCCCGCCGACGGCGGCGTGGGACTGTCGGTATCCTCGCGCGCGGCGGCTTCCGCTTCCGGGGCACTTGCGGAATGCGGGGGGAGGATACTTTACATATCCGCAGACGGCAAATCCACCGAGCTTTCGGATCCCGCGGTGCGCGAATTTGCGCCGAGCGTGAATTATGCCGCACCCTGCCGCCGCTTCGGCGAGATATGGCTCGGTTCCGCCGACGATCCCACAGGAAGAGTGTTGGTATTTAACCTTACTCACAAGTGCGCGGCATTCTTCACCGGAGTGTATGCCGACAGCATCTTTCCGATTGCGGATACCGTTGGCTTTCTGCGCGGGCGCGATCTTTACAGTTTTGACCCCGAACTTATTTACGACCGCACGCACACCGCCGCGGAAGCTTCGAGTAACGAAAATTCCGCGTCCTACGCGACATTGCCGATCACAGGGATCTTGACCTCGCCGTTTTTCGACCTCGGCAAACCGCGCACGGCGAAACGGATAATGTATTGCATTCCCGACATACGCGCCGGCGCGGCGGACATTATACTCGAATCGGACAGCGGGCACACCGACAGTGCACGTGTATATGCTGCCGTTTGCCATGATATTTTCCCCGCAAGACCGCTTCCGCCGCCCGCGGTGCGACCGAATATAGGCGCGTTTGACGCCATGCGCTACAAAATATGCATTACAGACGCCTCGCGCCCGCGGATAGTAGGCATGACGGTATCGGTTCGCAGATAAATCGGCTACAAGACAATTATACAAATAACGAAAGGAATCAAAAAAATCACATCATGAAATCTACCGTTACCACCGCCGCATGGCGACAATACGAGGCCGGGCGCGAATTTAAGCGGCGTATAGGTCTTTACGAAACCGTGCGACAAAACGACCGTTTTTACCGCGGCGAGCAATGGCAGTCGGGCGAAGGACGTGACCTGCCGCGCCCGGTATTTAACATAATAAGGCGAATTGCGGATTATCTTATCAGCAACGTTGCGGAAAACGATCTTAAAATCACCTACTCGGATGACGAGCTCACCGCCGGAGAACCGCGAGACGATGCGGCGGCAACCGCCGCGGCGATAGACGTCCTTAACCGCGGGACAGCCTATCGCTGGCAGCGCGATCACATGGGAGAGCTGATATACAAGCTGATAGCCGACGCCGCCGTAAGCGGCGACGGCATACTCTACTCGCATTGGGATCCGGATGCCGACGGAGGTCGCGGCGGGGTATCTTCAGCGACCGTAGACAACACCAACATATTCGTATCGGACGTCAACAGCCGCGATATACAAGGGCAGGAATATATAATACTTGCGGGTCGCGCCACGGTAAGTTCTCTGCGCACAGAAGCTCGGCGTCGCGGTCTCGGCGAGTCGGAGATCGCAAAAATAATCGCCGACGGCGAAGGTGATGCGCCCGAGCTTGAAGACGAAGGGAGCGAAAAGGCTACCTATCTTTTAAAATTCTATCGCGAAGAAGGTATCGTTTACTTTGAAAAATCAACCAAAAACTGTATCATCTGTCGCGCCGCACTGCCCTGCCGTCTTTACCCGATATCATATTTCAGCTGGTATCCTCAAAAAAACAGCTTTCACGGTACATCCCCGATCACATCCATGATACCAAACCAAAAATACATCAACCGCGCATATGCCATGATGATGAAACATATGACGGACACGGCGTTTTCAAAGGTAATATACGACCGCACACGCATTCCCGAATGGACAAACGAGGTAGGCGAGGCAATAGGCGCGGTCGGCGGCGGAAATATTGCCGACGCCGTAGCGGTTGTGGGCACGGGACGAATAGAGGACGGATACCTTGAATTGATATCCAATGCCGTTTCCACCACCAAGGAACTTGCCGGCGCAACGGAAACGGCACTCGGGAACATTGCGCCGAACAACGCAAGTGCAATCCTTGCCCTGCGAGAGGGTGCGTCCGCCGCGCTTGAGCAGGTTCGCGCTTCACTGTACAGGTGCATAGAAGAGACAGCCGATATTTGGGCGGAACTTGCGGTCGGATATTCGCAAGACACACTTAACCTGCGCACCGATAACGGCAAAGAGCTGATAGACCCGGGGCTTCTTCGCCGCGCCGCGCTTCGCGCACGTGTTGAAATATCCGAAACCGCTCGCTACTCCCTCTCAGCCACACAAACGGTACTTGACGAGCTTCTCTCGGCGGGACACATCAGCTTTTGCGAGTATCTTGAGCGCCTGCCCGACGGCATTTTGCCGAATAAAGAAAAGCTTATTACGACACGACGTGCGGCAAAAGACAGATCCGCGGAATTCCGCGAAGCGAATGAAAATGTGTTCGCCACACCTTCCGACACGAAAAAGAAAGGATAAAAAACAATGACAACCGATAAAAACACCAACGCAGATGAACCGAAAGACGTCGCGCACATACAGAACGAATCATCCCATAACGCGCAAGAACCGAACGACGATGCTTCGGATCACCGCGACGCAGTCGCCGAAGCCGCGGAGTTATTAGCAGAGCTGGGGTCGCTCCGCGATGAACTCACATCCATGCGTAACGAGCTTATGACGGCGCGAAATGCACTTGAAAAGCCCCATGCGTCGCCGCCCACGCCGGGTGCGCTTGACGGTGCGCCCGCAACCCTGTTCTCTCCAGGCGAGGTGCGCGCCATGAGTCGCGGTGAGGTGCGCGCAAATCTCGACCGCATACGCGAATCGATGCGTCACTGGGCATAAATCCGGCGGCTTACCGATCAATTACGATTCACAGATCCGATTTACTAATTTTCAATCAAGAAAGGAAAAACAAAAATGGCAATCAGTAATTTCATATCTACGGTTTGGAGCGAAAGCCTCCTTTCCGCACTCGACGGCAAATACATCGGCGTTTCTCACTGCAATCGCGAATACGAGGGCGATATCAAAGCCCGCGGAGATCGCGTAAAAATTTGCGGCGTGGGTCCCGTAACCCTTTTCAATTATACCAAAAACACCGATTTCGCCTCCGCAGCCGAGACACTTTCGGATACCGAAAAGACCCTTATAATCAATCAGGCAAAAGCTTTCAACTTCCAGATAGACGATATAGACCTTGCACAATCCACTCCTCGCCTTATGAACGAGGCAATGCGCACGGCGGCATCCGCTCTCGCGTCCGCCGCCGATAAATACGTTTACTCCCTCTACACCGATGCGGGAGCAACGGTAACCAATGCCGCCGCAACATCCCAAAACATTCTCGATACCATCATCGACGCTCGCACCAAACTGCTTGAAAACAACGTCACCGACCCCGGCGACATTGTTGTTGAGGTATCTCCCGCCGTGGCATCCCTCATCTTTAAAGGCAAGCTCGCCTATTCGGGCGATGAGATACTTGAAAGCGGTTGCATCGGCAATGTTGCCGGCTGTCGCGTATATGTGTCCAACAACATTGCGGTAGTAAAAAACAATTCGGATAACCAAAATTACTGCAAATGCATCGCCCGCTCCAAGCGTGCCGTGGCATTTGCCGAACAGCTGAGCGAGGTTGATGCGTATCGCCCCGAAAAACGCTTTGCCGATGCCGTAAAGGGACTTCACCTTTACGGTGCCAAGGTGGTCTACCCCTCCGAGATGGTGCTGCTTGACATCAGCGTTGCCGCGGGTAACTGATCATGACCTGCCGCAAGATAATGAATTGCGCACGCAAACTCCTGCGCGATCCGCAAGGCGATGCGCAAATTTGTACCGTTTCAGCCGCGGACGCGGAGGATGATGATCGTGCCGGATATATCCTTGCCGCCGCAATTTCCGAGATGTCGGATACCGATGACGAATACCGACGTTCGATGAACCTGCCTGCGAAAAAAGCATCGGAGATGATATCGGTTGACGCTGATGATGATTTTCCCCTTTCGGCTCGCTTTGCGCATCCCGCGGCATATTACCTTGCCGCTATGATGTCGGCGGACGAATACCCCGAACTATCCGATACGCTTTTTGACCGTTTTTCGGACAGCATGGCGGCAATACGCGCCTCCCTGCTCGCAACAACGGGCAAAACGGAGGATGTGTACAGCTGATATTTCCACTCGGCGCGGCGGGAGACCGAGGTCTCCCGCCGCGCTTCGTTATATTCATCTCGATAATATTGACAATCGACGATCCGATATGTATAATAATACAGTACAAAACGAAACGGAGATACAAAAATGGTTCCGAAACATATGCATTATATAATTGATTTTTCAAATATCCGCAACCGAGAAGATCTACACGCCACACTGCGCGATTCGCTTGGTCTTCCCGAGTGGTATGGCTGTAATTTCGATGCCCTTGCGGATTGCCTGACGGATATGTACGGAGACATTATACACATTGAGATATCGGGCTTTGACAGAGTAAAAAAAGAGCTCAAAGACGCTGCCGCCACTCTGGTTGAGGTGTTTGGCGATTTCAAACACGGAGAGAACGACGCGCATTCCGAAAATATAAAAATATATATTACAATCAACGGCACTCGGCTTGAGATAGATCAACTATCCATATAAGAAATAAGCATCGCCCCGACGAAAGCGGGGCGATGCTGTGTTTTACAGTATTTTATCCGACATAATCGGCTTCTTTGTTCGCGGGAAAGTTCTTCTCCGTAGGCTCATATGGCAGTGTAATGGTACGCACAGAGTGACCGGCAAGTATTATCTCCATCATATTCTCGGATGTGTAGAAATACTCGTTCCAACTTTCGCTCTTTCGTCCGTGACCGCCGAAATTATAATAATCCCACACGCCGAGAGGCCACAAAGCAACCTTCATATCTATCAGCTTGTAAAGCGCCACAGATCCGCCGGTCGCACCGTGATGCGCCACCTGAACTATATCCGACTTCAGCGCCGTGCCGTAACATTTTACAAGCGTTGCGGTCATTTTTGTGCTTGAATCACCGAGAAACATAATCTTTTGCCCCTCGGCGGTCAAAGAAAACACCGCACTGACGGTATTACCGGTATCGCAATCTTCGGGAGCGATAAGCTCAATGGTGGAATAATACTCGATTTCAACGCCTCCGAATGCGAATTTTTGTCCCGGATGAGCTTTTACGCGTTTGGCATTCGGGAATGCGCTCATTGCGGTGTAAAGCGCCGAGGGATACCCCTCGCCCATGACGCTGTACTGCTCCGCGCTCGGAAAATTAAAAATAAACCGCTCGATGTTAAGTATCTTTTTTATACCGTCATATTTCGAAAGACGGCGGAACATACCCACGTGATCGCCGTGCGAATGCGTAAAGATCCACGCAGCTATTGTTATGTTTTGCGGATCTGTTGCCAAGGCGCGAATGTTACTTACAAATAAATCAACGCCACGATCCCTGTCATATCCGCCGTCGATAACAACAAATCTGCCGTCACGCAGGCGAATGATATAAAGCAGACCTATTTGAAAATTCGATATCGGCTCACCCTCATCGTAAATATATTCAAGCCCCACCTGCGTTACGGTAACTGCCCCGCAGGTATCGTTATACGTTGTTTCGACAACGGGCAGTTCGGTTCCCGAAAGCGGCTCGATAATAAGTCTGGTTTTTTTCTCATACGCGGTGTAAACGGTATTAAGCACGTATTGGTCATCCGAACTCGTATATGTGGCGTAAAGATTATCGCCTATCTCATTTTCCGCATACTTTTTATATCCCGCCGTTTCAAGTGTCGACGCATAGTTTCGGTATTCGGCGACGCTTGTGCTTTTTATGATGTACATTTGACAGTTATCGCCGCAATTCCAAAGCAACTCCTCGCGCCCGCTCGTCTCATACAGCGGCAAAGACGAAAGCATTGCAGAGCCGCGACCGACGACGGAAAAATCGGCGGGCAGAATGATGGTTCCCGTTGTCTTATCGACATAATTATACAGTTGATTGCAAAGCCATGTTGCCGCCGCGGTATATCCGCTGTCATCAGCCGCCAACACAACAAGTTTTCGCCCGACCAGCATTACGGAAAACTCGGAAAAATTCGCGAACTCCGGCGATACAGACGAGCTTTCTTCTCTGTTGGTATAACCGACAAGTATCTCATACGCGTCGGGGTCTATACTGTCACCCGGGAACAGATAATCCTCTTTTATCTCCGGCATCACGCCCCCAACACTCTCAATACCGTGACGTATTGCAACCGACGCCTCTGTAAGCACGGTATTTGCCGCGGACGAACGAACCACACTCGCAACATTCACACCGTCGCGCATAACAACAAATTCTTCTGCCGGCGAGACATTCGATTCTCCGCCCGATTCCTCGGCGCCGCTCGTCACATCGGGAGGCAAGGTATCGTTATTGCAAGCAGCAAGAGAAAATACCGCAAGAACCGTCAGCAAAAGCAGAATCGGAGCGGCAATACGTAACCGTCTTGTTTTATTGATCAATGTTGTCTTCATTTTATTGTTTTCACTTTCACGCACAACCGCAACGAATCTGCGTAAATTTCGACGCACCTTACAATTATATTATGACCGCGCGAAATCGACCTCGACGTGCGGTCGGCAATTATCAGGCGCGTAGGTTATTACGCCCAACTCATAGTGCGGGGTTTGTCCTCTGTCATGACGATGGGGCGCAGGAATTCGACCGCCTTGCGCAAACCTTCGTCGATGGTCATTACACTGTCCTCATGCTCTATGGAGAGCACGCGGTCGTATCCGCAAAGACGCAGATTCGACACAAAGTCGCGCCAGTAGCTCTCTCCGTTTCCGAACCCGACGGTGCGGAAGACCCATGCGCGGTTCAGCTCGTCGCTGTAGTGCTTGGTATCCAGCACGCCGTTCTTGGCGGTGTTGTATTTGTCGATCTTGGTGTCCTTTGCGTGCACGTGATAGATAGCTCCCTTTAGCTCGCGCGCCGCCGCGACCGGATCGATGCCCTGCCAGATGAGGTGGGAGGGGTCAAGGTTGGCGCCCAGCACCGGACCGACCTCGGCGCGAAGTCTCAGGCAGGTCTCGGGATTGTACACGCAAAAGCCGGGGTGCATCTCAAAGGCTATGTGCGAAACGCCGTGCGCCTCGGCGAACGCGGCGGTCTTCTTCCAGTAAGGAATGAGCTTTTCGCTCCACTGCCATTCGAGAATGTGCAAAAAGTCCTCCGGCCACGGGCAGGTGACCCAGTTGGGATATTTTGAGCCCTCGCTGTCGCCGGGACAGCCGGAAAATCCGACAATGGTGTCGATGCCAAGCTTTTCGGCAAGCAGAACGGCGTTTTTGAAGTCGCGGTCGTATGCCGCCGCGGTCGCCTCGTCGGGATGCAGAGGGTTGCCGTGCGCCGCAAGCGCGCAGATCTCGACATCGTATTTTTTGAAGGTGTCGACAAAGGCGTTGAATTTCGCGCTGTCGGCAAGCAGCTCCTCGGGATTGCAGTGAGCCTTGCCCGGGTAGCCGCCCGCGCCCATCTCAACGGTGTGCACGCCGAGGCCGGTGATTATCGACAGCGACTCCTCAAGCGTTTTTGCCGCGTAAAGATTTTCAAGTACGCTGAGTTTCATGATAACGATCTCCTTTTTCGAATTATTTTATTTCGTAAATGTCCTCGCGGGCGCGAAGCGCCGCGGCGATATTTTTAATCTCGGCAAGAGCTGCCGCCTTGTTCTCGTAGGTTCCGACGGTCCGGCTCTCATTGCCGCAACGCACGGAAATGCAGTATGCATCCTCGCCTTTTTTCCTGCGGAACGCCTGTGCGCTGCCAAAGGGCATAAGGTGCTTGCCGTCCTGCGAGATGATGTACATGACTGCCCCGGCGCTCTCCGGAGCAAAGTCACTCATGGCATCCTCTACCGCGTCGATTACGGCGTCCTCCACCGCATCGGTTACGGCATCCTCAACGGTGTCCTCTATCGAATTGCAAAGGTCGTCAAGCCGCTCGGAAAGACCTTCTATAAGCTCTTTCAGTTCTTCAACCATATCATTTTCGCTCATAATCCTTCTCCTTTTTCGAGTTTATTCTTTATTTGGTAAAACGGAATATGTCTCCGGTCTTTGCGGAAGTATAAATACCTTCAAGTATACGGGTAACGACTATCGCCTGCTCGGGGAGCACGACGGGATCGCGGTCGTTTATGACAGAAT
>CAZISZ010000015.1:0-20505 GCA_964542035.1 uncultured Ruminococcus sp.
TACCACCGTCCCACTCTTTTGTCAACCCCTTTTTTGATCTTTTTTCGGGTTTTTTAAAAGTTTTTTCGGATTTTTTCAAGGACTTGGAGTCATATTATTGTAGCAGTGCCTTTTATTTTCCATTTTTGCCCTTGGGGACAGCCGAAAAAATATTTTTAAGTTCCTTTCTTTTTTTCGCTCTTATGAAAAAAGGCAGATAAAACAGCCCGATCAGCATAACGGCAAGTGCCACGATGATAGAAATATACAGATACCACTGCCATTTTTCGTTAAGTTCTATTCCGATCGGAGTGTCCTGCGTGAAGAAAAAATTAGGTGCATAATCAACACTGACAAGCTCGCCGTTAACATATGTCATATCGGCAAAGATCGAATTAATGTACAGCGACCCAAACGCCAACCCCGACAATATACCGAGTGTGGAAAGATAGTGACACGGACGAATATCGACCTCTCCCGACAGTGCTATGTATGCGCCGAGTATCACAAGCATGACATGGAACAAAAAGAACTGATACGCCAGAGGATGAGTGAACGCCTGCGAAACATCAATGCTTGACGAAAAAATCGACGGCAAAGCAAGTGCAAATAGCGCCCCCACGGTACATGTCGGATACATAAAGGCAAGGATAGTCTCGACCGTTCTTTTGTTATGTGAAAAACGCGCAAGAAAGATAAATATTATTTGAATAGAGCAAAGATGCAGCGGCAGATGCTGCATCTCAAGTACAAGATACATTGAACCGCCGTCGGACGACGGAACCATTTTGAGTACGCTGAGTGTTTTTACGATTTCCGAAATAATGCTACCGATGCAGGCAATATCAAGAACTCTGCGCAAAGACGGTTTATACTTTTTCAGCCAGCAAGCTGCCGCGGCACACAACAAAAAACATATGCCGATCCAAATAAAATGATTTAACGTAAACATAGTTTATCGCGCGCGTACTCGACGGCGCTTTACCTTCCAATTATTATATTATATATTTTTCGCTCCGATATCCCGGCTCGTATCTTTTATCGGATCATATATCGGCAAAAACACCGTCGCATAGATCAGTGTTTAAAGCTCAACATTGACCACAACAATATTATCATCTGCCCAGGGATCCCCGGCGTGAAGATGAGCCAGATATTATGATGATATGTAAGAACCGTGATGTGCACCGCCGCCAAGAGCGACCACATCAGAAGCGAGATGATAAGATAATTGCGCCGTCTGTTAAACCAAATCGAGTTAAAAACAAGCCAAACTATCATTGATGCCGCGACGCACCACACAAAAATCAACCAATGGCGGTGTACGTTGCGGAATAAAATATCGACAGATACAAACACGAGCGCGGCGACGCACCAACAAAGCAATATACTTATGGCAGATACGAGCGCATGGTTCTTCTTTTTTCTGATTTCTCTCTCCGCGGCGGTTTCGCCGTCAGACATTTTTTCCGCGCCCTCGTCGGTAGCAATCACTCGATCCGCTTCAGCGTCGTGCTCGGCGCGAACAAGGTAATCGAGCTGTACTCCGAAGAGATCTGCAATGGCAGTCAATGTTCCGATCTCGGGCACAGACTCTCCGCGCTCCCATTTAGATACCGATTTATCGGAATAGTGCAGTTTTTCCGCAAGTTCAAGTTGCGTCATTCCATCCGAGGTGCGCAAAGATGTTATATTTGCCGCAATAATAGATTTTATATCTTCCATGATCAAATTCACCGTGATTCTACCGCAAATTCTACTGTTGGTAGAGTCAACAAAATGCGACTCTACCGGTAGAGTTGCAATGAGTTACCGCAAAGCGTTCAAAGTAGGTTGCAATAGCGGAGATCGCTTGATATAATTATACCGCAAATCGCCGCCGAAGTCAATTGCAAGGCGACGATATAATGTGTTTTTTTGTGTTACATTTATATTAATAACATAACAACACAGCAACACTCGTTACGCAATCATTTGATAAAAAGGAGGACGAAACCGGGATGAACATTCTCTTTTGCGGCGACAACAACATTACCACCGGTGTTGCAATGGCATCTCTGACACTCGCAGAGCACACGGACCTACAAGAAACGCTTAACATTTACATTCTCACAGCCGCACCGACATGCAACGGCGTACGAATTTGCCCTGTGGGCAACGAATTCTGCCAACGATTGGAAAGCAAACTCACGCAGATTCATGCTGACACACGAGTGCAACTGTTCGATATAACCAAGCAATTCAACGCCTGCCCGCCGACGGCAAATCTCGCTACCCGCTTTACTCCGTGCTGCATGTTACGGCTGTACGCCGATCTCATTCCCGATTTACCCGCACGGATTTTATATATTGACAATGACGTGATCTTTCGCGCCTCCCCGAAAAAGCTTTACTACGCAGATCTCAACGGCGCTGAACTCGGAGGCGTGCTTGATTATTACGGGCGATGGTTTTATCACCGCACGGCAGCAAATATTCTACACCACGATTATTTAAACTCGGGTGTTTTGCTAATGAATCTTGATACAATACGCCGCAACGGTTTGTTCGCAAAAGCCAGGCAGCTTTGTGCCGAACGGCGAATGAAATTTCCGGATCAGGACGCGATAAACAAGCTGGCGAAAAAGCAGATATTTCCGCGCCGCTTTAATGAACAAAGAAAAACGCATTCGGATACGGTGATACGACATTTTTCTACCACATTCAGGCTGTTTCCGATACTTCACACGGTAACGGTAAAGCCTTGGCAAACAGAACGTATGCACCGTTTGCTGCAAATATACGAATATGACGAAACGGCGCAGTGTGCCATGCGGCTGGCAGATCTACCGGAAAACGAATAATATCGCCGCAAAAACAAACGAGAGGACACAGATCATCAATGAACAACTCAAACATTAAAGCCACCGAAAACAAAAAGGAAATCATACCTATTTTTTTCACCATCGACGACGGATACGCACCATATTTAGCCACGGCACTCGCATCCGCTATCGACCACGCAAACACAGAACGTCGTTACCGCGCAATTATTTTGCACAACGGAATGAACGATGATAACCGCCGCCGTCTCATCCGACTTGCCACAGACAACTTTGCCGTGGATCTTATTCCTATGGGCGATGGGCTTGAGACGATAACAGATCGCATGTCAAATCGCCTGCGTTGCGACTATTTCACCCTCACCATCTACTTTAGACTTTTTATTCCCGCAATGTTTCCCGAATACGATCGCGGAATATACATCGACAGCGATGTGATACTCAACGCTGACATAGCCGAACTGTTTGACACAGACATCGGCAACAACTACATAGGTGCGTGCGCCGATCGCTCGGTATCCGATGTTCCCGAACTCGCCGCATACATGGAAGGCGCCGTCGGGGTGGAACGCCACAGCTATATAAATTCCGGCGTTTTACTTATGAACCTGCAACTGCTGCGAGAGGCGGGGATAGACCGTCACTTTCTTGCACTGTTTAACCGCTACCATTTTGATTGCATAGCGCCCGACCAAGATTACATCAATGCCATGTGTCACGGCAGGATATATTATCTTGACGAAGTATGGGACGCCATGCCCAATGAGCGCCGCCCCGAGCTTGAGGGAGCGAAATTGATACATTACAATCTCTTCTCTAAGCCTTGGTGCTACGATGGCATACAGTACGAAGATCTTTTTTGGAAGTACGCCGAAGTTTCCGGTTACATAGATGAGATACGCGCATATAAAAACGGGTACGGTACTGAACAACAAAATTCGGACGCAAGATGCCTTGAACTTTTGATCCGTCGCGGCGCGGAAATAGCAACAGCGGATCTGACGTTTCGTTCCGAATTTGAAAAGGGAGAAAAAATAAGGCTATGATAATAGGCAACAACCGTGACGAGGTTATAGAAAACATACGTCGATCGGCGGAAAGCGGCAATTTTTTTGCCAAAGTGGAAACAGGCGATCCCGTTTTAACCACTGCGGAGAGTAACGCGATAGTTAACGGATATCTGCGCCGCCGCACAACCATCTCATACAAACTTAAATCGATAACCGCGAGAAGCATTGCCAACGTTTTGACCTACGCCATCAACAAAGATACCGAAATACACGGGCTTGAAAAGGTACAAGGTCTCAGCGGCGGAGCTATAATCACCAGTAATCACTTCAGCCCATTGGAGAACACCGGCATACGTTACCTTGTACACAAGTTGGGCAAGCGAAGAATAAACATAGTAAGCCAGGAAACCAATCTTGCCATGCCGGGCGTGATAGGATTTTTAATGAACTACGCGGACGTGATACCGATATCCGGAAATATTCACTACACGCAACGTGAATTTGTCGATCTGCTTCGCGAATGCTTTGAGCATGACGAGTATGTTTTGATATACCCGGAGGAAGAGATGTGGTTCAATTATCGCAAGCCGCGTCCGCCGAAACCCGGAGCATATTATTACGCCGCAAGACTCGGTGTTCCGATCATCTCTTGTTTTATCGAACAACAAGACATGCCGCGCATGGATAACGATGAATTCCGCAAGGTACGATTTGTAGTACATGTACTCGGAGTGCTTGATCTCGACCCCCAAAAAACCGTACGGGAAAACTGCACCGCAATGAGCGCCGCCGACTACGCGCTGAAAAAGGAAATCTACGAAAAAGTATACGGGAAACCGCTTGATTACAGTTTTGACACCTCGGATATAGCGGGGTGGACAGGAAACGGTACATCTGCATGAAAGACAACTCGAAGCGCGTGCGCTATTATTCTTCATACAATGAAGATATGATAACAAGCGCGGATCAGGAACGCATCGTCCCTCAAGGCTACCGTTGGGTGCGCCGCGACCTATACTACAAAATAGTTTCCGCCGTCAGTTACTGCACCGCGCTGGCATTCTCCTCTATCTGGTGCCGCCTGCACCTGCATCTGCACATTCGAGGACGAAGGGCGCTGCGACGCACAGATTGCCGAAATGGCGCATTTATTTACGGCAACCACACACAGCCGGTGGGGGATGTTTTCATTCCCGCACTTTCCGCATTTCCGCGCAGAATATATACCGTAGTCAGTCCGGCGAACCTCGGCATCCCAATAATAGGCAGGATACTGCCATACCTCGGCGCATTGCCTATCCCCGCCGGCATCGCCGATATGAGGAGTTTTATCGCGGCTGTCGGCGAGCGCGCTGCGGACGGAAATTTTATTGTGATATATCCGGAAGCGCACGTTTGGGAGTACTGCACAGAGATACGACCTATGTCCGAAAGCGCATTTTCATTTCCGATAAAAAATGGGCTGCCATCATTCGCCATGACCGTGACATATAAAAAACGTCCGTTCGGACGGCGTCCCGCTGCGATCGTCTACATCGACGGTCCGTTTTACCCGAATGCAGACCTGCCAGCGCGACAAAGAGCGCACGAACTGTGCGCGCGTATACGTGCCGCCATGGAAAATCGCGCACGCCTTTCCGACACACAATATATAAAATATATAAAAAAAGAAGGCACAGATGCACAACATTAAAGCGCAAAAACGTCTTGCATCCATCCATGTATATTCCGACCGATCGACAAGCCACACGTCTTATATCGGTCGGTTGATTTTTACATAAACCGGCACAGCAAGCACATCAAAGACGTGAAATATTGCAAAAATATCTCATATCACGTCTTTTTTCGACCAAAAATGAAAAACATCGGTTGACAAATTGCATTTTTCTCATATAATATTAGTAACGTAACAAAGATAGGATCGGTACCAACCCATGGTTAAGGTAGTTAAATTCGGCGGAAGTTCGCTATGCGATGCCGCACACTTTAAAATGGCGGCTGACATCGTTCGCGCGGACGAATCCCGCAGATATGTCGTTCCATCCGCGCCCGGAAAACGCTCCCCCGGTGATACTAAGATCACCGATATGCTCTACGAGTTTCACAAAATGGTGCGTGAACATGCTCCGCAGGAAGAGCTTGACGCCTACTACGATGGCATCAGCAATCGCTACTATACTATAATAGATGAGTTGGGGCTTAATTTTGATATCTCGCACGAGATGCTTTATATTAAAAATGCAATAATGGGTCGCGCGGGACGTGACTTTGCCGCCAGCCGCGGCGAATACCTCTCCGGTTTGATACTCGCAAAGTACCTCGGATATGACTTTATAGACGCCGAAAACGTGATATATTTTACCGAAACCGGCGCATTTGACGCGGAACGCACACAGGATATTATGAGCGCCGAGCTTGCCAACCACAAACGGGCGGTCATTCCCGGATTTTACGGCATAATGCCCAACGAAACGGTAAAAACATTCTCCCGCGGCGGCTCGGACGTGACCGGATCTATAGTTGCGCGTGCCGCGGAGGCGGATCTTTACGAAAACTGGACGGACGTCTCCGGCTTTAAAATGGCTGATCCGCGCATAGTTAACGATCCACTGACAATAAAAACGATAACCTACCGTGAACTGCGCGAGCTTTCCTACATGGGAGCTACCGTCTTGCACGAAGACGCCATCTTCCCCGTGCGATATGCCGGCATTCCGATCAATATACGCAACACCCTGCGTCCTCAGGATGCGGGAACGATGATAGTTGCCACCGCACAGGATTACGACAGCGAACATATCATTACGGGCGTTGCGGGCAAGCGCGGCTTTACCGCCATAACGCTCGAACAGGACATGATGCACTCCGAACCGTCATTCGGTCGCCGTGTTCTTGAGACATTCGAAGAATACGGTATAACTTTTGAACATCTTCCCTCCGGGATCGACACAATGAGCGTCGTGCTTGAGAGCGCCATGCTTGAGGGCAGGCGAGAGCGAATAATAAATTCCCTTCGCCGCGCTTTGCGCCCCGACAGTATCACGGTCGAAGATAACCTTGCGCTTATTGCCGTAGTTGGGCGAGGAATGGTAAAAGCGCGCGGCACTGCGGCAAGAGTCTTTTCCGCCATATCCGAACGCGGGATAAACATAAGAATGATAGACCAAGGCTCATCAGAGCTTAATATAATAATAGGCGTTGAGGATCACGATTACGAGAACGCGCTGCGCGCAATATACTCCGAATTCGTAAAAGAATAATCTTTTTGTGCAAAATTCCCTTTGATTTTTTCCGCAACAATATGATATAATATTTTAAACAGAAAATAAAACACCTATAACGTGTAGCAAAAAATGCGTAAGTCCGGTTTATCGGGCTTGCGCATTTTGTTTTTATCAATTACACAAACGGAGGAAAAATGAAACATACCGAAAAAACGCAAACTGCCGAGGCAATGTCCTTGGCAACAACGGGGCTTGGCAGGCTTATGTACAGATACTCTGTACCGTGCATCATCTCGCTTTTGGTAGGAGCGCTTTACAACATCGTTGACCAAATATTTATAGCTAACGCCGATTACCTCGGCTCATACGGCAATGCCGCCAATACGGTAGTATTCCCGCTGACGGTGATAGCGCTTGGCATTGCCGTAATGATAGGCGACGGCTGCTGTGCATTTGTAAGCATAACACTCGGCGGCGGTGACGATGAGCGTGCCAAGCAAAGTGTAGGCAACGCAATAACCGCAAGTATAATAAGCGGCTGCGTGATCACGATGGTGTATATCATATTTTCGGAACAACTCATAACCGTGTTCGGGGGCAACGTAAATGCGGAAACAACAGTTCTCTCGCGCGAATATCTTTATTGGCTGATACCGGGCATTCCCTTTTATATGTTCGGTCAGGCAATGAACCCGATAATACGTGCCGACGGTTCGCCGAGTTTTGCCATGACATCCACTCTTGTCGGTGCGGTAGTAAATATTATCCTCGATCCGATATTTATCTTCGGATTAAAATGGGGAATGATGGGTGCGGCATTGGCAACCGTCGCGGGGCAGATAATTACGGCGACGCTTTCGATAATTTATCTTTTTCGCGCTAAGCTTATCCGCCCGCGTAGGAAAGATCTTATACCGAATATACCGCTGACAGGCAAGATCCTATCCCTCGGGATATGCAGTTTTTTGGCACAATTTTCGCTTGTGGCTGCCATGGCGGCGATAAACAACATGATACTCCGATACGGTGCGCTTGATCCCATATTCGGCATGGTCGAGTATGCGCAGATTCCCATGGCTGTCGTAGGAATAGTTATGAAGTTCTTTCAAATAGTCATTTCAGTTGTCATCGGAATGGCGGCGGGATGCATTCCCATAGTCGGTTTCAACATAGGAGCCGGAAAACGCCGCCGAGTGCGCGGACTTCTCACACGTTTGCTGATATGCGAGGCATGTGTCGGCACAATTGCGGTAATAATCGCCGAGTGCTTCCCACACGCACTGATAAGACTTTTCGGCGCGGCAAACGAAAGCGTGCATTACACGAATTTTGCGATCAAATCATTCAGAATATATCTTTGCATGCTGGTACTTGCCTGCATCAACAAGGCAACGTTTATCTTTTTGCAGGCAATGGGAAAAGCTATAAAATCAACAATGCTTTCGATGGTACGCGAACTGATATTCGGAGTTGGTCTGGCATTGCTCCTGCCGCGTTTTTTCGGACTCGACGGAGTGCTGTACTCAATGCCCGCAGCGGATGTTCTCACTGCGGTGATATCAACCGTTATTATTATAAAGACATATAAAGATTTGAATCAAACTCCGGCGCAAACAAAATAACGAACAAAATATGTAACCTTCGCAACACACTCGCTGCACAGGATAGAGTTCAAATCATAATCTCGGACAGAAAAGATAAAGGCTACCCTTTATCTTTTGGCGGAGAAGCAGAGATTCTGAACTCAGCTTGGCGCCATCAAACAGCAAACTTCATTCATTTCCTTGCGCCAAGCATTTCCGCCGTTCGGCGGAGAGAGTTCGAATTATAATCTCGGACAGAAAAGATAAAGGGTAGCCAAAGGCTACCCTTTATCTTTTGGCGGAGAAGCAGAGATTCGAACTCTGGAGGCGCTTTTAACGCCTACACGATTTCCAGTCGTGCGCCCTCGACCAACTAGGCGACTTCTCCATACGTCGGAGCTGTTACGCATCTCACGTGACAGCCCTAATATCATATCACACTTTCGGAAAAAAAGCAAGACCTTTTTGCAAAAAAAATCTCTTTTTCGCAAAAAAATTTGCAAGTGAGCGTTTTCTTCTTTAATTTTCTTTATCATCGACGGTTCGGCATCCCATTTCCGCCACATTTTCCGCGCCGCCGTCAATCGCCGCCGCTGCCATACCCGGAATATCGTCCACTATTATCCGCATCCGATATATTCCTATCAGCGCCCGCACGGAATGCAATTGTTCCTCTATCTCCTCCGCGCTTGCAGCGCCTCTGAGATCAAGCGCGATAAGATCAAAAGATCCGCCCCACACCACAAGGTTCTCTCTTGCCTCGTCCGACACAATATCATCGTAATTTACGGCAATGCCGACAGAGCATTTTTGGGGGTTCACCGCCGCTCTCACCGTCGCGCAAAAATCCGCAGCATCGGCATCCAACGACAATCCGAAAAACACAATGTCGTCAATACCCGCCTCAAGGATCTCGGCGGCAAGTGCTATCTCATACTCACGTTCGACGCTTCGTATATCATCATCCGCACTTCTGTAGCTCGAAAACATAATGCCGCTTACATAGCTGTCACCGAAAGCGCCCATGCCATTCTCAAGAGAAAGCGTAACGGCATCGGTACCGTCATCACCGAGCAATCGGCGACGCACCTCGGAATTGTATGACAGTTTGCCGTTTTCGTCAAGCATGATAACCGAGTAGGCGTTGTAGTTGTAGTTTGTATATTCCGTTCGCGGCTCTTCGGTCAACGATACCTCTTCCCTGTCGCCATCCGCGGCAAGCGATGTTGTCGTTTCATCGCCTATAACGGTATGTTCCGTTTCGGTCTCAGTCGACACCTCTTCCGCCGCCGCAAGATTACCGAGTACCGGGGGTGTTTTACCGAACTCCGCCGCCCGCGCTATCACAGTCGGCACGTCATCCGGGGCGAAATCCGGAAGCGTGGTCTCCTCCCCGAGGGTGGAATCACCGCCCGCTTCCGCGCGTCGTTTTAAATTATTTCCGAGTATCACCGCTCCGGTAAAGAGCATGGCTGCCGCAAGCAACACCAAAAGCCAATATACCCATTGACCGCCAAGCTTTACGCGATGGCGGCTGCGCCATGCGCGTCTTCGTCCGTAGCTCATTGCATTGTCACCAAATCGATCGAACTTCCGTATTCGTTAAGCATAAGATCGAGCTCATCGCGCAACTGACCTATAAGGTCGTTAAAATCGGTTCCGATTATCTGCGTTTTAAACTCATCAAAGCTTTCTGTCATGTAAGATTCCTCTTTTTCAAGCCGCATAATAACATAGTATCCGGTATCCGATTCCACCACGCCGCTGATATCCCCAACGCTCATGTCAAACGCGGTATCCTCATATTCGTCGCCGCAATCCGAATTTCCGTGCGCAAAATAATAACCGTGGGTCGTGGTCATCTTCCAATCGGCACAATATCTGCCCTTGAGAAGTATAAGTTCGCTTTCGGGCGAATCTGAAGCCTTAAGTTTTGCCTCTATTTCCTGCGCAAGCTTAAGATTTTCTTCCGTCTTTCCTTCAAGATACACGTGATTTGTGCGAATAAACTTATCCGAATGCATATATTCGGTTGCATATTCATCGGAATCATCAAGCAGCCCGAGATCGTCTCGCGCGATAAAAAAGAGTTCGTTAGCCGCCATCTCAACCGAAACATAAAACCGGTAAAGATGATCTGTCATATAATTGGCCTCAAGCGCTTCGCGGTACTCCGACTTACCGCCGGATTTCTCCACCGTCTCGTCAATCGTTTCCTGCACGGCATCCTTTATCTCATCCTCGGCAAGCAACGCGTCCGCCCCCGATGCGTAAAGTTGATCCGCCATTGCCAGCACTCCATAGTAATCACTTACAATTCCGCCGTACACTCTCTCGTAAAGTTCCGCGCGATACCGCTCGGCAAGTTGGTCGTCATCCCATATATCTGTTCCGTGTATTATCTCCATATCGCTCTTGCAATTAAGAGTGATGTAGCGCAACTCCTCGTAGTAGATATCAAATCTGCCAATAGTACCCACAACATCAAGCTCGCCGTCTCGACTTTTTATGGGACGCATTTCGGAACATGCGGCAAGCGACAAAAGCATCGTTAACAAAAGAGTTGCGGCAAACAATCTTGCCAAAGCGGTCTTTTTCATATTTTATCCTACCTCCGTGATATGCGCCAAAGCGGATATTTTCATCGCCGTCGCGCACACAACTTTATTTCATTATATTATTATAATTTGATTTTGTGACACTGTTGTGAATAGGATGAGCTTTTTTGATGCGTTAGCGGTACTACGACAAATATTTCGACGATAAATAAAAAAATATTTAAAAAAATCTTCCATTGCGCCGTCCGGTGTGATATAATTGATATTAAACCAATGATGCCGCCTCGGCACGAAAGGATATCGGGGGTGCGCTCCCGTATTGTAATCATAATGAACGAAGAATACACCGTACCACTGAAAAGCATAATAGAAGAATTTTCCCTTGAGGAGATAGTAATGCCCCGCCCCTCCGCGGAAATAGAGGTCACCACCACCGAACTCAACCGCCCGGGATTGGCGCTTGCCGGATTTTTTGAAAAGTTTGAAACGGATCGCATACAGCTTATAGGCTGCGCCGAGCACAGCTATCTTTCGTCCATGGAGCCGGCAGAGCGGCAGGAGCGGATAGACGCATTTATCGACCGTCGCCCGATTGCCGTTATACTTACCACAGACCTTTACGCGTTTGACGAACTTGTATCCCGCGCCGAGCGTTGCGGTGTACCGTTGTTGCGCACACGCGAAAAGACCTCCACATTTATGGCGGCACTTATTGCGTCTCTTAACATTTCGCTTGCTCCGCGCATAACGAGACACGGCGTGCTTGTAGAAGTATACGGCGAGGGTATTTTGATACTCGGCGACAGCGGCGTTGGTAAAAGCGAGACCGCCATTGAACTCGTAAAGCGCGGGCACAGACTTATTGCCGATGATGCCGTGGAGATAAAGCGGGTTTCCGCCAAAACACTGGTAGGCAGCGCGCCGGAGGTTATACGCCACTATATAGAGCTTCGCGGCATAGGCATAGTCGATGTACGCCGATTGTTCGGCATGGGCGCCGTTAAAGATACCGAAAGAATAGATCTTGTGATCCATCTCGAACAGTGGATACACGGCAAAATGTACGACCGCTTGGGACTTGAGGATAAAACCGTGGAAATACTCGGAATCGATCTTCCCTCCATCACTATTCCGGTAAAACCCGGTCGCAACCTTTCGATAATAATAGAAATAGCCGCCATGAACAACCGACAAAAGAAGATGGGTTACAACACCGCGGAGGAATTTAACAAAAAACTGATGGGCATGATAGGACTTCAGAATTGACCTTTCACTGCCGATAGAATAATATTGCAAGGGCTTGTGCATAATAATGAAAAAAACCGAAAGGCTGATAAACGTTATGCGCAAGCTCTCCTGTTTATATTCGGACAATATATCTCAGCTCGACCGCCTGCTCAGGGTGGCGGAAAATTTTGATGTCATTAAAAAACCGCTGAAAATAGGGCAAGATGAAGTAACGCTGTACTACATCGACGGTTTTGTTAAGGATAGCGTAATGCAAAAATTGATGCTGTCCATGACATCCCTTGACGGTCTCGGCGACGAGATCGGCGCGGAGTGCGCCTGCGCTTTTACTCGGGCACACGTGGCATATGTCGAAACAAATGTTACCGACTCGCTCGATTCAATGCTTGCGGCGGTGCTGTCGGGCGCCTCTCTTATGGTAGGCAGTCGTTTTGGCGACTCCGCGGTGATAATAGATTCGCGCAGTTACCCCGCGCGCGATCCTTCGGAACCGGAAAACGACAGGGTCATGCGCGGTTCGCGCGACGGATTTGTGGAAACGCTGATATTCAACACCGCTCTCATACGCCGCCGCATACGTGACACCTCGCTCACCATGGAATACATCTCGATAGGCAACGCATCGAAAACCGATGTTGTTCTTTGCTACATGTCGGGGCGCGCGAACGACGAATATGTGGCTGAACTTCGCGAAAAGCTTAAAGCGATAGATACCGACTCGCTCACTTTGGGGCACGAATCCCTTGCCGAATGCCTGATAAGACGGCGCTGGTACAATCCATTTCCCAAGATACGCTCAACCGAACGTCCGGACGCCGCAGCAGCCGAACTTCTTGAGGGCAGTGTTTTGATACTTGTTGATAATTCCCCCGAGGCAATGGTGTTGCCCACATCGATATTTGATTTTGTTCAAGAGACCAACGATTTTTATTTTCCTCCATTCACCGCGGGTTTTATAAGAGTTGTGCGGCACATCGTTTGTTTTTTAACGCTTTTTATGGTACCGGTTTGGTACCTGCTTTTAAAATATCCGTCAGCCATACCGAGTTGGCTGACGTTTATCATCCCCGAAGAATACGGCAAGATTCCAATCCTTTTGCAAATACTGTTGGTTGAATTTGTAGTGGACGGTCTTAAAATGGCGTCGATGAACACTCCGTCCATGCTTTCCAATTCACTCTCGGTAGTGGGAGGATTGATACTCGGGGATTTTGCGGTAGACGTCGGTTGGCTTATCCCCGAGGTCATACTCTATATGGCATTTGTTGCGATAGCCAACTTTTCGCAACGCTCGTACGAACTCGGTTACGCACTTAAATTTATGCGGATAGGGTTGTTGCTGTTGGTGGCTGCGGCAGGTATTTGGGGCTTTGCCGGCGGCATCGCCCTGATCCTTTTGCTTCTTGTATCAAACCCAACCATAAACGGCGGACATTCCTATCTCTATCCCCTGATACCATTTAACGGTCGCGCCTGTCTTTCGGTATTTTTCAGGGTAAAAAAGAAAGATGTTGCGATCTCTCGGCATGAAACAGATAAAAAATAAGCATTGCAGTGATAAAAATGCAAAAAATCTCTTGACATTTTGCCGCATATGTTGTATAATGCAATGTGTTAATTGGTTTTTTGCACGCGCCCATGCGTTGTGCTGTGCGAAGGGAGGGGAAATAGAATGGCAGAAGTAAAAGTCAGAGAAGGCGAGCCGCTCGACAGTGCTCTTCGTCGCTTCAAACGGCAGTGCGCCCGTTCCGGTGTCCTTGCCGAGCTTCGCAAGAGAGAGCATTACGAAAAGCCCAGCGTAAAGCGGAAGAAGAAATCCGAAGCCGCCAGAAAGCGCAAATACAAATAATTCCCCATGGGAACGAGAAGCGCCTGCTATGCGGCACTTCTCGTTTTGCTTTTACGCCCCGAATCAAATAAACAAAGAGGATAATTTAAATGGATTGCCTGTTTTGCAAAATAATAAACGGCGAGATACCCTCCGCCAAAGTATATTCCGATGAATATGTATACGCATTTCGCGATATAAATCCTCAAGCGCCGGTGCATATACTTATCGTTCCGCGCGAACATATAGGCTCCGCAGATGAAATAACTGCCGAGAACAGCGCATACGCGGCGCACGTGTTTGAGGCAATACCGAAAATCGCCGCCGCAGAAGGACTCGGTAACGGCTACCGCGTTATCACCAACTGCGGAGAAGACGGATGCCAATCGGTTCGCCATCTGCATTTTCACCTTGTAGGCGGTCAAAAGCTCTCCGAAAATATGGCGTGATCTTTCGCGCGGGCAAAAGTCTGCCCGCGCCGCCTCTCTCTCGAAAAAGTTTAAAAACCATTCGGGATACAATTCTCAAATACAATGAAAAAAGAAGAAAAAACCAACGCCATACGTTTGCTTGAGCAAAGCGGGGCGAATTTTAAAGTGCACAATTATATAGCCTCGGGAGCAATAAGCGGCGAGGAAATAGTCGCTGCTCTCGACGAAGACCCGCACATGGTTTTCAAAACTTTGGTTACCGTAGGAAAAAGCGGCAGTCACTATGTTTTTTTGGTTCCGGTATGTTGCGAACTTGATCTTAAGCGCGCCGCAGCCGCGGTTGGAGAAAAAAGCGTTTCCATGATAAAATCACGCGAGCTGTTACCGCTGACAGGCTATATTCACGGCGGCTGCTCCCCCATCGGCATGAAAAAACAGTTTCCCACAGTTATCGACAAAAGCGCCGAGTCGCTCGAAGTTTTTTGCTTTAGCGGCGGTAAAATAGGACTGCAAATAGAGACAACGCCCGCCGATCTTTCACGCACCGTAAAATTTACGTATGCCGATATCGCCGTCCCATCTCTCGCAAACACGTAATACAACAGGGACCGACCTGAAAAAAGTAAGAAAACCACAAAGCGAACGCCGTACCGTGTTGCGGCGACATACAGTCGGATCGCGGTAATTTTGCGCCGAATTATTTCCAAAATTTATCAATATATATATATATATATATATTACAAACATTATATACATTTTTTATTTTTTTCGAATTAAATATATCGTTTTTCTTTATTTTTCAGCATCGAAACCAATCAAATGTGACAATATTTTTTAATTTGTTACCGAAAACTATTGCATTCGATCTTTCCGTGTGTTATAATTTATAATTGTGTGGGGTCAACGCCGATAAAAATCAGCAAAAATGACCGTCACCCATTACGCACAAACCAAAAAAGGAGAGTATCGAGTTGGCACGCAGATACGACAGCGCGGATTCCAAAAGAAGGATCATATCCGCATGTGTACGTCTTTTCATTGAAAACGGCTACACGGAAACACGAATGACAGACATATTGAGAACGGCAGATGTTTCATCGGGAACGTTCCAAAACATCTTCCGCACCAAAGACGGTGTGCTGGGCGAGTTTATTGAATTCAACTTTGCCGCGCAGTTTAACGCCGCCAACAAGTTAGTTGCGCAACACGGTGGCAACACACAAAATCCCGCCGTTTACTACGCAACCGAAACAGCCCTCCAGTTGGCTCTTACCGAGATAAACGAAAACCTGCGCAGCGTATATATCGAAGCATATACGCAGCAGGAAACCGCCGAGCTTATCTACCGCAAGACTTCCGCCGAGCTTTACCGTCTGTTTAACAAATATATGCCGGATCTGACGTCAAGCGAATTTTACGAAAGGGAGATCGGTACATCGGCGCTTATGCGCGGATATATGTCCCGCCCATGCGATGTGTATTTTACACTTGAGAAAAAGATACAGGTGTTTACTGACATCGCACTTTCGGCATACAACGTACCTGCCGAGGCAAAAGCCGAAGCTATGTCATTTATCGCGGGGTTGGATATGGTAAATGTAGCTCGCGATTTTATGCATGAGTTGTTTCGCCTTATGTCGATAAGGTACGAGTTCACACTTTCGGAAAAGCTTCAAAATCTTTAATCCCTCCGTTTTGCGGCATGGGACAATATCGCCCGCCGACTAAAAACGGTGGGCGAATTTTATAATCTCGTAATTTCGGATTTCGGTACTTACATATTAATATAATTAATTCACCATACTGTAAAGGTAAAACACTGACATGTCGGTAACCATCATCGATGTTGCAAAGCGCGCGGGGGTCTCCAAGACCACCGTATCCGCAGTGCTTTGCGAAAAAAAAGGAATAAAGCCGGAAACACGCGACCGCGTAATGGAAGCTATAAAGGAGCTTCACTACGTCCCCAACTTTAACGCGCGCAATTTTGTGCGGCGCAGGACGAACATCCTCGGCGCCTTGGTGCTTGCCAAAAACCCCGAACGTCCCAATTACCGTTTCGAACGCGAAACGGGACTTTTTTCGCAAACCGTTATAAACGGCATTACATCCCGCCTGACCCACACGGGCTACGGTCTTATCACCGAAATGCACGATCCGCGCTCTCCGGAATTGCCGCAAATGGTGCGTGACAGCCGCGTTGACGGAATGTTTATAATCGGCTCGGTGGGAGCGGACGTGGAAATAAAAAAGATGCTCGGAGGGCGTGATATTCCCGTTGCGGTACTCGGCAGCATAGTTGAGGGGTACGATTCTTTCAGCGCAGATATAGAGGAGGCTTTTTACATTGCCGTAAAACGCCTGACCGACAGCGGACACAAAAACATAGGGCTTATCAACTGCGCAATGCGCTTTCCATCCTATACCGATCGTATAAACGGCTACCGCCGCGCACTAAACGAGGCTGGCATAGAGGCAGATGACACAATGATTGTTTATACCGAAAGGAACACCGGTGAGGCAGGCATGACCGCCACTGCGGAGCTGCTCGCCCGCACATCCGAAAACCTGCCGGACGCGCTTGTGTGCGCCAATATCTCCGCAACCATGGGTGCGATGCGCTATCTTTACAGTCGTTCTTTGCGCGTACCGGATGATATTTCGGTAATAGGGCACGACGACTCGGTACTTTACGGCTATTCGGCTCCCGGAATTACCGCCATGAATATCCGAAAAGAGGAAATGGGAGGCATGGGTGCCGAGGTGATGCTGCGACGCATCGACGGCGATATTTCCGACCAACCGCTTACCGTCCTTGTAAAGCCTTATCTCGTTGAACGCGAATCGGTGCTGTGTAAATAGAACTACACACAACGGTCATATTGCACAAAAAAACAAAGCATTTTTGTACGATATGACCGTTGACTTTTTCGTTCAAAATGATATAATTTAACTAAAGAAATTGCGGTGTTATTGTGCGGCAGTTACGGAACGTTCCGAATTATTCGTACCAACCGTTTTCGCCTCTTTTTTTAGAGCATTTGCGGAACGTTCCGCGAACTTGCCGCAAACGAGATCATAACCTTCCCGCAAAACTCGCGAAATTTCATCCGATCTCTCCCAATAATAGGAGAACGGAGTAATATGACTCTCGTAACAAAAAAGCAGAATAACTTCCGAAAAACACAAAACACCCCACAATGCCGCTCGGCGATTTTCAAGCCGCTCTGCGGCAAATAACTCGTACTTTTCTAAGGAGGAAAAATTGAAACTCAAATATTACGGTACCGGCGGAGGCGGCGGTATTCCAGAAATATTTTGCAATTGCCGCATCTGCAAAAACGCACGCGATGTTGGCGGCAAAGAGATTCGCACACGTTCGCAGGCGGTGATAGATGACAAAATATCCATCGACTTCCCTGTTGACGCGTTTATGCACTCGGCATACTGTGGACTCGATATGCGCCGCATTCGCGATATTGTTGTAACGCACGCGCACTTCGATCACTTTATGCCGCAGGAACTGTTCAGCCGCGCCGAGGGGTATCCCTCTCCGCTCCGCGTTTACGCCACAGAGGCATCCGCATCAAAAATGTGCGAAACCATTGCGGCGCACGAGGCGGCGTACGCGTCCGGTAAAAAAGTGCGCACGTCGGATTTTTGTCTTGAATATCATAAAATATCGGCGGGCGAACCGTTTACAATCGACGAATACCGTTTCACTCCGCTAAAATCGCATCATGCACAGGGAGTGCAATCGGTAATGTATGTTATCGACAACACAGCCGAAGACCGCCACCTGCTTTGGGCGCATGACACAGGTCCCTTTTACGCAAGCGCGTGGGATTGGCTTAACAACTATCCGCATGTTTTTGACTTTGTGTCCCTCGATTGCACGCTGGGGCGCGGCGAGCTGATAACCGCGGCGCACATGGATATACTCGGTTGCAATGAGACGCGCGAGCGCCTGATGGCTATGGGCAAGGCGAACAGCCACACCAAATTTTATCTCAGCCACATAGGACACCTTTTACACCAAACTCACGAAGAACTCGCCGCCGAAGCGGCAACTTTCGGTATGACACCCGCCTACGACGGGCTCACCGTGGAAATATAAGTATACAGCGGTAAAGCCGTTGATATAAAAACCAAACAAAAAAGAACAAGGAGAACCACCATGAAAAGAAGTATCACCTCTATCATCGCCCTTGCACTCGCACTCGTTTTAGTGACAGCGCTGCCGCTCACCGCCTCAGCTACCGAAACTGCCGACTATGAAAAAGTATTCGATTTTCTTGACGCCACCACCTATGAATCCTCCCTTGTCTACAATAAAGACATGAAGACCGCCGGCAACTCCACAAAGATGGGTTACAAGGGTTGGATCGCATCCACCAACATCGAGGGCGCGTCCTCCGTTTTCGTTTTCGAAGCGGCAGAGGGCAAGACTTTCGAATCCCTCGTGCTTAACTACCGCGGTTACTCTATAGCAGAGGGTGCTCCCGACGGCGTACACATCTACGTTTCCACCGTCGGAGAGACCGACTACAATACCGGCTACACCGACGCAAACTGGACTCTCGTTGCCGAGATCGTTAACGACACAACCGCGGGCAACGGCGTAAACGTTGAGGATCCCACCAATCGTGACACCGAACTTCTTCGCTCCGTTGACGTTTCCGCATCCGCTCTCGGTTGCAGCAAGGTATACATGCGCATTGATTTTTACCGTTCTTCCAACATTGACGGCGTGCCCGCAACCTACTTTGCACCCGCCGGAGCTACCGGCACATACATGAGCGGAGCTCCCGTTGTTACCGAGCCCACCAGCCCTTCCACCGGCGACGCAACTCTCATGGTGATACTCGTTGCGGCTATTGCCGTTATCGGTACCGCAGCATGTGTTGTTACCAAACGTCGCGTAAACGACTGAGATCATGTATTATAGTTCAATGAAGAGATTTTTGGCATTACTCATCGCAATCACCTCCCTCATTTCCCTTGCGGCATGTGCCGACACCGGAAATTCGGATACCACTACGGCATCAAATGTTGCACAGACCACCTCGGGTGATGCGACAACGGTAGATCCCTCGGCGCAGTTTGAGTTTCCGGAAACCTCAAGCGATTACGCGGGAAAGTTTGTTATCCTAAACGGATTTTCCGAGGCGACCACTCTCTTTACCACCTGCTCCATGCTCGGCAGCGGCGATTCATCCGCCGACCAGCTCGATTCGGCAATTTACCGCCGCAACATTATGCTCAGCGACAGATACGGTGTTGAAGTAAGCGAGATCCCCTGCGCAACAAAGAGCCAGTACACCACATTCGAAAAGGAAATCACCAGCGGAACAACCTCGTTTGACATAGCGATGATAAACAATTCCTATGTAACAAAGCTTGCAACCGCGGAATACCTTTACGACCTTACCACCATTGATAACATCTATCTTGAAAAAGACTGGTATGACCAGAGCGCAAACGAACAGCTGAGATACGGCAAGCACCTTTACTACACCTACAGCGACATGGATACCACGCAGTTTGACGCGGTAAGATGCATGTACTTTAACCAGAGCCTTATGGATCGCTTTGGACTCAGCACCAACGAGCTGTATCAGACCGCCATCAACGGAAAATGGACCCTTGACAAGATGTACGAGTATGCCAAGGACGTTTACACCGACGACGGCGACGGCATTGCAAACGATGGTGACACATACGCCTTTGTCGGTGTTCCCTCTACATCACTTTCAGCTTTGATCACCGGTGCAGATGCGAGTTATATCAAAATGGACACCAAGACATCAACTCCCTATGCA
>CAZISZ010000016.1:0-19417 GCA_964542035.1 uncultured Ruminococcus sp.
GACGGCAAGCGAGGTGTTTTCAACCGGCACAAGAATCACCTCGTCCATAATGCTTCTTTTAACCAAATTCTTTTTGATCTTCATTTTTGACCTCACTTTTGTTTTTTTGAAGTTCTTTTACGGCAAGTTCCACCGTCCGCTCCACGGCGCGGCAGATGTGCTCGGGCTTACGGTCCGAACGCCCGGTTTCGCAAACACAGGCAGCGGCGCACACGTGGCAGCTGTTGCGATATCGACAAGCCGCGCACTCGGCAGGCATAACTATCTCTGCCGTTGCGGACCGAATGCGGGTCCAAGCCGACAAAAAATCGGTATCGAGCAGAGAAACTTTCGGCTCGTTCATCATGCCGCAAGGCGTAAGATCGCCTCGCCAGTTTATCCAAAAGCTACTGCGCCCCGCGCGACAGCGCATACCGCGATCTGGAGAAGAACCGCATTCCGCGTCGTCGGGCAGTTCACAGCCGCGTACAATCGCCGCGCAACGCGCAGCAAGAGTTTCGCCGTTAAACCTGAGCCTATCCCACTCCATGGCGCACTCGGCTTCCTCGGCAGGGGTAAACCTGTCCCCGCCGCCGATATTTTCCGCATCACGCCGCAGTGGCGGGAACATATATGTCGCCGCCTGAAGCGGAACCCCAAGTTCCTCGGCAATTGCGAATATTTCACCCATATCGGCGCGGTTGTAGGGAGTGAGCGAAAGATTAAGCTTAACCCCCACTCCCATCTCTTTCAGCGCGCGAATGTTGTGCTTTACACGATCTCCGACATTTGAGCCGCGCTGCGCACCGCAAAGACGTTCGTAAGCTTCGTTATGCGCACCGTAAAGCGAAATATTAAAACGAAACGGCGGCTCCTTGGCAAAGAACTCAAGCCAATCGTCATCGATAAGCGAAGCGTTTGTATTTATTGAGATCATAAATCCCATTGCCTTTAGCTTACAAAACAGCTCGCGAAAATCCGACCTTATCAGCGGCTCGCCGCCGGTGATAAGCAAAAACAGCATTCCCGCTTCACGCGCCGACTCGGCAATATCCAGCCACTCGCACGTGGTCAACTCGCGCCCGACCGCCGCCTGTTCGGCAGGGGTCATGCGCACGTAGCACATGCGGCAGGAAAGATTGCACCGCGGGGTCAATTCAAAAGTACCGGAGATCGGGATTCCCTTTGCACCGGCGCGGGCGTGCAGATATGTTGAAAGACGCGGTTCCGCATGGTTATTACTCATCATCAAGCCTCACAAGATAGTTTTGCAAAAAGCGCACCGCGCTCTCGTCCGGCAGGCAGGAAAAGCGCAATATCGGTACGCGACTGACAATATCGGCGCATATGGCTGTCGCCTCCGCAACCGCGACGGGATCGCCGATATTGTATGTCATTTGAGACAGCAAAAAACGAAAAGCGTCGCGCGGTGTTGCGGGCGCCAAAGCATTCTCCGCGCCGTGCGATATCAAAATAATCGCGCGTATCGGCGCGGTGCGGTTGTGGCAAATGCCGGATGTGCCGCAGTAAACGACGCCGCAAGCGTCGGCGCCGCGGAGTGTGGGGGATATCAGCGCGCGGTCGCCGTTAATGACATCGGCGCCGGCATGTATGCGCCACAGTTCTGCCTGTGTGGATTTTCCCGCGCCGCTCGGACCGCAAAATATCAGCGCACCGCCGCCGTGCAACACAAATGAGGAATGCAACACGGTACAACCAAGATCTATCATAATATCGGCAAGCCCCGCCGCTTCAAGTATCGTTCGCGCGTCGATCGTGCGAACACGCGATACTGCAAACATGACCTCCGCTCGGTTGCCGCGTCGGCGCGCGAGAGATATGGGCGCGTCGGCAACGTCACCGCGTGCAAAGCCGAAACCGGCGCGGTAAATATCGTCCCCCACCCGCCACATGGCAACGCGCCCGCCAAGCAGCGTACAGTCTGACGGCGGCGGTTCGAGGCGATCGCACATCGCCGCCGTAATGTTTATCTCGGCGCGTGGCGGGTTGAGCATAAGGAATCGATCCGTCTCAACGGTATCGTCAAACGGGAAATCCGCACCGACGCTCACCGTGTGATCGGCAAAAGAGTAGGTTTTTGTAAACATGCTGTGCTCCATGGGTAGATATTAAGTCATCCGCTTTCATGGGGAAAAGCCCCGCCCTTCCGGGCAGGGCTTTAATTTTATGACGTAAACACCATTGACGAATAATCCGAATCGCTGAAGAAGAACTTACAGCTCTTATCGTACTCATCGTCAAGTGTGTTCATATCACTGAAACAGGCAAATCCAAACAAGTCGGACCCATCAACCTTACAGGTATTCTCGTCTGCATTTAATTTAAATTGACAGTTAGCCGCCACACTGGTTGAAAGTTCAAAGCTTTCAAACATCATTTGAGGCTTCGTGTATGTTTTTTTCATAATGTCACCTCCGTCAGTTGAACTTTCCGACACCGACATTGCCGGTGAGTGTTGCTGTTATGGGAGCGCTTGCACTGCCCTCGGCATTGTAAGCAACAACGCTGTAATCGCCGAGTTCGGCTTCGCTGCCGAGAGTCAAGGTAAACAGCTTGTATTTAACGAGTTTGCGGTTCCACCCCGAGCCCTCAAACTTGTAGGTGTAGATAAAGTTGTGAAGTTCGCACTCTCCAACCGTGATGTATTCAACGTCCGCGGACGTGCTAACGCTGAGAGTGTGAGATGCAAATGAGAAGAATTTAATGGTTGTCCAGCTTGCCTCAAGCGTTTCCGGTTCAAATACGGGAGCGGGCTGTACCATATCAAGCACCATAGCGCACGCGTAAGCAACAACATCCGAGTCAACGCTGTAACTTGCAACTGCCGGGCTCGGGCTGCTGCCGCCTACCGCCTTGATGGTGGTAAGGGAAAGTATACCGGTACCATTGTTTGCGACAACGATGTAACCCTCATCTGTGGGTGTTACCTTATAATACATATCAGTCGCGGTCGCTATTGTTTGGGATTCACCATTGACAACCATAGTCGCGCTGCCGTTGGGAGACTTCGCGCCGATGTAATATGTTTTTCCGGAAGCAACATCAACTTTAAACGCTATAGCCTGTCCGCTTGCAAGGTACACCTCATCGTTGGGACCGTAATTTTTAAGATCCTGAACGCTTGTTGTGCTGTCGATACCGTCAACGAACACCGCGGCATTTTCTGCTTTGCTTTCATCGTTTATACTATTGGCATTGATAAGCATATCGCGTATTTCGGTAAACTGCGGATCGTTTTCGCCGTCAGCCTCATACACCGAACTGTCGTTTAATGTGTTGTAAATGCGAACTCCGTCAATGTAAAAGTCGTAAGAGCCTTGGTTTGCATGATCCAAGCCTTTGTCATAAACAACCTTAACGGTGACCGTCCATGTACCGTAATCAAGCGTTTTGCTGATTATCGGCACCTGATACAGCACCTCATTAGTTGCATTCAATGTGTAAGTGCGGTTGCTCGCATACGAGTACCTTGTACCGTCTTCATTGTCATAAAACTGACCTACAACTTTGCCTGTCGGCACTTCAGCAACTTTCTCTGTCTTATCATTGTCAACATGCCACTTGCCGTCTGTGCCCTTTGTCCAAGTATACTTAACATACGGTTCTGCATCAGCATTCGCCAATTCAATACCGTAGAAGCTGTCAACTATCCAGAATTTTTGAACGTTTTTATTGGCATTCTTTGCAAAAACAAATATTGTACCTGTCTTTTGGCTTACGGACGAAATAAGATCAAACCTATTGCCGGTAAAGGTAAAGGAAGCGGTAGCGGTAGGGTTGTTTGCGCTGACCGTCACCTTATACGCCGAGCCGCCGGAATGCTGCGTGTCGGACGTGTAAGCGCCATCGTAACCATAGTTATTGGTGTTATTGGTGTGTTTGCCCAATTCTTCGGTTGTCTGAGTTTTGCTTGTTGCCGTACCATCCGGTTTCCAGTTATCATCTGTGGTTATGAAGTTTTCTTCATAATAAACGGTACTCGCCGGCGTTACGCCTACGTTTGTGGTAGAAGAAGATGTCTCACCGTCGAATGTCAGAGTAATAGACAAAATATCTACGTTGGGCAATATCTGCGTGGGAGTGTAAGTAAATATTTGGTTTGTACTATCGTATTCCAGTGTACCGTATTTAGCGGAATACTTATCCACACTCTTAACCACATCCGTACCGTTAACCAACTCTGACAGATTAAATGTAATCGGCAAGCCGAAATCAATAACAAAGTTCGGTTTCAAGATACTCGTGTTGATTGTATAGTACAGATACAACGTCATGCCGTCGTCTTTCAGTTCCGAGCCTGTGTAGGTATACAGATCACTGTGATATTTACCGACAGCTTCGGGCACTTTGGTCAAATCGGTTTGGAACCACTGATACTGCTCATTCTTGTTTTGTATTCCATAACCGTCTACATTCTTGCGATTTTCGCTCCCACTAAAACCGTTGATAGCCTCCCATGCAACTTTTGTTTTATTCGTGTCTACAATATTCCCATCAAAAGAGGTGCCCTTAGGAACATCAATAAAGTAGGAATACAACACATCGCCAAACTTCTCGTCATAGTAAACAACTTTGACATTAGCTTCGGTTTCAACGGTTTTAACATAAACACGAATCAGTATAGCATTATTTTTGTTATAAGCACTTGTGTTCCATGTCAGATTATCATAAGGTTCCGAATAATCCGGGCTACGAGAATCGTTGTGAATCAGTACGTTTGCTGAAGGATCGCCCTCCCAAACAGTCTCTTCATCCTCATTCCATTTAAGATTGGTAACAGTGACATAATTGCCACTGGTAGTGCTTGTCATTGTTCCGGTCTCGGCAGTAACCTTATAAATTTCGTAGTCTCCTACACCGTTAAACTGCATCGTACCCAAACCACGTCCGTTATCCCAATAACCGTAGAGTATGGTTTTTGTTTTCAGTATTGACGCTGTAGTGCCGGCAGGGTTTGTAGACCCATCCTCATAAACAACCTGAATAGAAACAGAGCATCTGTTGCTTTCGGGAGTGTAACCCCAAATCGATTGTCCATCTCCCTTGGTTCCCCAGTCGGCTGCATTTACATCAATCTCAGTCTCGCCGTTTTCGTTTTGAATAGGAACGATCTCCAAATAATAGGCAACAAGCTGATACTTGTTCTCAACATTTACCCATTCATTGTTCTCTGTATATACAGCCCAAGCATTATTATAGTAACGCACTTTGGTAAAACCGGTGCCGCTATAGGTTTCATCATCACCGCCCTCATCAACTTGTTCCTCAGTGCCGGATTTACTGCTGTTTGTTTTGGTTTTGTCCAACAAGCGGCACCGCCAGTAAGAAAGTGTACGACTTTCTTTTATGCCATTGGCGGGCAAGAAAGTCTTCACCTCTACGCCGAATTCGCTATATACACCGGAAGCTGAAGCTTTCAAAGAATAAGACGTGTTATCATTGGCTGTAGGAGCGTTAACTTTACTATTGGTAATCCAATACTCAATAATAAGCGGAGAAATCGTACTTAAATCGACCTCGGTAACCGTAACCGTGTAGGTATACCGGGCGGTAACATAGCCGCCGTCATTTTTTGTCACAAAAGTAACCGTAGCCGTACCCGCCGTATCGGCGGCGGTAAGTTTACCGTTGGCATATGTAACGGCAGTTCCGCTCACCGCAACATCCGTTGCGCCATCGGGCAGGGCAAGAGTTTCGCCGCAAGAAACCGTCTTGGTTTCCGATTCAGTCGGCGCGGTAACGGTTATGTTGTAGGTTGTGTCACCTACCGTCACATTCGTTGTACCCTCTCCGGTACCAATGATTGTGAGGTTGGTTTTTCCCGTAGTTGCTTCGACAACCTCATAAAGAGTCCATCTGTCACCGTCTCCTAATGTTTCGGTATAACCGGATGCGAACGTATTACCGCCACCGAAATTGTTAAGATAGCATCCATTGTCATTCTTGAAGTATGCTTTTCCGTTACTCCATCCGATGTTCAGCGTAACTTCGGTGTCTGACAAAATGAGTGTGTTATTGGAAACGATATTTAAATATTTTCCGGCTGAATTCTGTACGGTATATTCACCGTTGCCTTTTTCCGTAATAGTCCAAGCATATTGCTTCAAATTATCGATATTATTGTTGTTAATCGTTACCGTCTGAATCAGCAAGCCTTGCGCGGATGTCCAAAAACCGTTGTATCCCCAACTTGTATTGCTTGTAACAACCTTACTATTAGGAGTGTTGGGCAAAATCAAATACTTGCTACCCGAGGTAATGGAGATAACATTCTTATTTATACTTGCCGTAGTTGATTCTGTCTTTTCAACTTCTGCCGTTGCAATATATTTTGAATTATCCGTAATGTAACTGCCTGCGTCGGCGGTGATGTTTTCGTATTTTTTTGTCTCGCCGACATTCAGCTCAACATTTACCGTATTTGTGTTTGTAGTTACATCGGTAACATTAACCGCAACGGTAAACACGGTCGCGTTATCATCCGCGGCGTATGTTGCCACAGAGGCGGTGTCGCTAACGGTTATTGTAACGGTTGCCGTACCGACGCTTTTGGCTGTTATTTTCACGCTGTTACCGTTAACTTCTGCCGTAGCAACACCATTGTCGCTTGACTCAACGGTTACGGTTTTGCCGCTTGCGTTATTTACGGTAAGCGCGGCAAAGCCGCCCTCAGCAATATTTGCGGTAACATTATTACCGTTTACGCTAACGGTTGCGTTTGAGGAATTGGCATTATCATTACTTATTGAAACGGAGGTGTTTGCGGAAGCAGCAGCATTAATACTGCCATCGGCATTAAATCCGCCGGGGACGATAACATCTTCACCGGAATAATCGTTAGAGTTCTGCATGCGAGCCGCCATGACACGGAGAATCATACGAGTATTAGCAGCGACAGAGGTTTCATCCTGTGCATTCGGAAAATCACACCAAATGCAGAACATGGAACCGACAGGATCTGAAATTGTTAGATTGTTGATAAAAGTATTGTTGCTAAATTTAAGAGCATTTTTGTAGTCCTTGGCAACACTCATTTCGTTTTCCTTGCCAAGTACATAGTAATAGTCACCGTTGGTGTTGATTAATTTATACCCTTCGTTTGCCAAAAACGTTGAAGATGCTGGAGAAAAACCACTCCACCCGGAAGACCAGTAGCAAACCTGAAGATTGTCATTGGGGGTGCCATTGTTGGTATTTTGATTATAGTAAACACCATCGTTGAAGCAGCGCGGAGTCATACCCTTGTCTACTACATATTTCGCAAGAGTATTGAGGTAAGTTACAAATTTTTCGTAATAGCCATTGTTCAACATGTTACCGAACTGCGGATTACTATTGATATCATTTGCGTACTCGTCAGCGCCGATATTGAAAAACTTGCAGTTCCGGGAGGCAAAATAATCCACATACTTTTTAACCAACGCCTGCGTAAAGGCAACAGCAGTTTCATTTGCTAAATCGACCGTTGTCTTAGAAGTTGAATATGCAGGGGTGCTGATACCAAGAACAGACATAGCATTAATGATGGCATCCATATGACCCGGAGAATTCAAAAGCGGAACTATCTCAATACCCTTGGTAGTAGCATGGGCAATAATATCATTCATATCGCTTTCGGTCAGTTCATTGACATCACCGGCATCATAATATACCTTGTTGCCCGATTTAATACCTTGGGTTACATCATGACTACTGTATGTAGTATCTCCAACGATAACGGACATATCATCCAACAAAAAGCGCAAACCGTCGTTGCCGAAAGCCAGTTGTAGTTGATTGTATCCTGCCGCCGCCATCTCATTGATGAGCGCAATAATCCAATCTTTACTGAAATATTTTCGACCGCAGTCCAAATGCAGGATGCGATAGAAATCGTCATTTGTTGTTTTTGTATCATCCGCCGCAAATACCGGCAGGCTGACGGCGGGCATCATTGCCAGCATCATTACCGTCACAAGCAAAACGGCGGTAAATCGTTTGCCGAACGCGCATCTTTCTTTTTTGTGTTTTACGTTTGACATTTCACACCTCCGAAACGTTCAACTTTCGAGCGCATCTTACGTCCTGTCGTATTTGGAATTCAATCCATTCGCGTTCAAGACGTACACCGATCCGTCATCCGATTGTAAGACGGTCGGTGAATACGCTCAATATTAATTCACGCACATTTTACCACACTATATACGGTTTGTCAACAGTTTTTTCGTAGTTTTTTCTGTATGATTGTAAAATTTACATTTTCGTGGTTGACTTAAGCCAAAATACGTTCTTGCACCGGCAAATATCTCTTTATATCCCCGAGTGGTGCGCTTTCCGCTGCGTGGCGTGTCGATTCGGCTCTAAAAAAGGCTTTACACGCGCGAGATTTAGTGATATAATATATAATGTAATAATATTTATCTTCTACTTAATTTTTCGTTTTTTCATTCGCGCACCCGCGCGAAGAAAGGATTTTTATGAACACTTCAGCCAACAACATAAATCGCCTTATCGGCGCTCTTTGCGACTACGCGACCGAGCGCGGTCTTATTGGAGCCGACGATCGTCCTTTTGCCGTAAACGCCATCGCCGAGGACATGCGCCTCACCGATATATGCGACATCCCCGGCGGCGTTGCGGACGCAGACGTGCCGCACGAGATACGACTTGAGCGGATACTCGACGAGCTTTGCGCGATAGCCGTCGAGGTCGGTATTATACCCGACACGCAATCCTCGCGCGATAATTTCGACACACGATTGATGGGGCATCTCACTCCCCGCCCCTCCGAGGTCAGCCGCCGCTTTGCCGAGGATTTGAAGACCTCCCCCGAACTTGCCACCGACAATTTTTACGCCGTCTCGCGCGACTCAAACTATATTCGCGCCGCACGCGTGGCTCGCGATCTGCGTTGGAGCGTACCCTCTCAATACGGCGATATCGATATTTCGATCAACATGTCAAAACCGGAAAAAGACCCGCGCGACATTGCCGCCGCGCTCAACGCCCCTAAATCCGGCTATCCCGCATGTTTGCTTTGCCATGAAAATGTGGGCTTTCCCGGTTCGGCTACCGCTCCCGCGCGCCAAAATCTGCGGCAGATCGAACTGCCCATCGGCGGCGAGCGTTGGTTTATGCAGTATTCCCCATACGTTTACTACAACGAGCACTGCATTGTGCTCTCGCCGCGGCACGAGCCAATGCGCATTACGCACACGACGTTTGAGCGTTTGCTTGACTTTACGACCGCGCTGCCTCACTACTTTATAGGTTCCAATGCCGATCTGCCGATAGTGGGCGGCTCGATACTTACTCACGACCACATGCAGGGTGGCAGGTATGAATTCCCAATGGCGCGCGCCGAGGTGAAGATTCCTCTCCGCTTTTCCGATTTTCCCGCCGTCAATGCGGGAATCCTCAACTGGCCTATGAGCGTTATTCGTTTGCGTTCGGCAAATCGCGCCGAACTTTCGGCTCTCGCATGCCGTATACTCGACATGTGGCGCGGATACAGCGATGAAGCGGCGGGCGTTATTGCCGAAAGCGACGGTGTGCCGCACAATACAATAACCCCCATTGCACGCCGCCGCGGCGACGATTTTGAACTTGATCTTGTTTTGCGCTGTAACATAACGACCGACCGGTACCCGATGGGTGTGTTCCATCCGCATCCCGACAAGCACAATATTAAAAAGGAAAACATAGGACTTATCGAGGTCATGGGCCTGGCTGTGCTGCCGTCTCGCCTTAAGGCAGAGATGGAACGGCTTGCCGAATTACTTGTCGGCGGCGGTGATGTTGCCTCCGACCCCATGTGCGCCAAACACGCCGCATGGGTTGACGGTTTTTCTGGCAACCACCCGCACCCCAACGATCGTGATAAGGCAATGGACATACTGCGCGCCGAAATAGGCAGCACATTTGTCGGCGTTTTGCAGGACGCCGGCGTGTTTGCCGACAGCACGGACGGCAGAGCGGCGTTTGTGAGGTTTGCCGAGCATATCGGCGGTCGTTTAAATAAGGAGTGAGCTTCATGCTTAAATTGCTTCATTGCGGGGATTGGCACCTCGACTCTCCGTTTTCGGGGACGGATCCCACTCTTGCGGAGGCACGCCGCCGCGGTCTTTGCGATACATTTTTACGCACAATGCGACTTGCCGCCGAGCGCGGCTGTGATGCCGTGTTGATATCGGGCGATCTTTTGGATCGTCCGCGCGCCTCGGCTGAAACATTCGATATCATTTGCACGGCGATATCGGAATTTTCCCGCCCCGTTATACTTTCGCCCGGGAATCACGATCCATACATCGGCGGCGGAACTTGGTGCGACCGCGCAGACGAGTTGCCGAAAAACCTCTATATTTTCACTTCCGAGCAGGTGGAGAGTTTTGACTTTCCCGAAATTAATCTTACCGTTTACGGTTACGCCTTTTGCGGCGAGCGGTTGGATTCAAGCCCTCTGTGCGGTGTTGGGCGACTCGGCAATGGCAATAACGACGGACGTGTGCGCGTGCTTTGCGCACATGCCGATATCGATCAGCCGATGTCAAAATACGCGCCGATAAGTCCGCGCGAGCTTGCCGAAAGCGGACTTTCATTTGCCGCTCTCGGGCATATTCACACACACAATCCTCCGCGAATAATGGGAGAAACAACCGTTGCCTATTGCGGGTTTCCCGAAGGGCGAGGTTTTGACGAACTCGGCGAGGGCGGAGTTTCGATAGTGACCGTTGCCGATGACGGCACAGTGAACGTAGAACGCGCGTCGGTGAGCGGTCACCGCTACATGCGCCTTCTCGTTGATGTTGCCGGTGCGGCGGATGACAACGAGGCGGCGCACGCGGTTACAAATGCCGTTGCGGCGATCGAAGATCCGCGGCACCGTTCGGTAAGAGCGATACTCGTCGGCGACACCGATGTTGAATACATACCGAGCACCGAGCGAATAGCAAAGCTTACAAACGTTGGGGATTTATACTCGCTTGAGATTCGCGACGACACGATGCCGCTTGCAGGCGGCGCGGAGCTTGCCACCGACATGACGGTACGCGGAGAGCTTTACAGAATTTTGCTTGACAAAATGCAAAACGGCGATGCAGACACTCGACGTACCGCCGCCGACGCACTGCGCATAGGGCTGCGTGCGCTTGACGGGCGTCCATTTCTCGATGACGGAGGTACAAATTGATAATTAAAAATATTACCGTTGACGAGTTCGGACCACTTGCGGAGCTTTCGCTGGATCTCGGCAACGGCATAAACGTGATTGAGGGCAGCAACGGCAGCGGCAAAAGTTCGATTTTGTCATTTGTACGGTTTATTCTTTACGGTCTGCCCTCAAAACGCGGCGAAGCCGGAGCTGCCGACCGCGAACGCGCCCTTAGTTGGAAAAACAACACTGCCGCGGGGGCGATGACGGTTCATTGCGGAGATGCCGAATATCGCATAGAACGTCGCGCGACGATCGGCGCTCGCGACAACTGTATAGATCGCGTTAAAATGATAGATATGAAAAGCGGCGCAGAAGTACACCGCGGCGAGGTTCCCGGGTTGGTTCTGCTCGGAGTTTCGCAATCCGTTTTTGACAGCACCGCCTGTGTACGTCAACTTGACAACGGTGCGCTTGACGCAACGGGAGTGAGCGAAGCGATCGAAAACATTCTTTTCTCCGCCGATGCCGACATAAGCGTGAAAAACGCACTGCAAAAATTGGGAGCGGCAAGACGCTCGCTGAAAAACTCACGAGGAGACGGTCGCCTGGGCACTCTCGAATGCAGACGCGAAGAACTTTCGCGCCGACTCGAACGCGCCGAGAGCGCGGCGCGCGGCATACGCGAGGCGGAAGCGCAGGCGGAAAAGTGCCGTCGTATGAGCGCCGAGATACGTCGGTCACTGAACGCCAACGAAGATCGCGAAGCGGCGTACGACGCTCTAATGACTATGCGGCGCTTTGATATGCTTCACGCCGGAGAGCGCAAGATAGAAGAATTACGCGGAGAAATATCAGCACTTGAAGCTGATTGCGGCATGGGCGGATACCTGCCCGACCGCTCGTACGCCCCGGCGCTTGACGCCGCCGCACACAGAATAGAGGACGCCGCGGCAAACCGCGCCGAAACCGACGAGGCAATAAAACGCATTCGCAGCGGCAGAATGATAAACTCCGATGCTGCCGACCGCGGAGATACGGCGGCACAAAAACTCGGAGCGGATTACGATGACGATACCCCCACACATTACGCCGCCCTCTGTCGCGCCTACAAAAAACGACGCGGCGTGGGCATTACGCTTACGGTTGCGGGCGCGCTTTTTGCGGCTTTCGGTATTTTACTGTTTTCGAGAGCGATACCTGCGCTTACATCAACGGTTGAAACCGTACTTCTCGGCTTGATCACCTTTCAAACTGTGGGAGTGGCAATCACCGCCGTTGGTGCTGTATTGACCGCTATCGGTATTATCCTGCTTATCCTCGGACAACGCGCCGCGCACCGTGCCGCAGAAATATGTCGCATATTTTTTGCCGCCGATGATCCTATATATATAAATAAGGAAAAAAGTGCGCCTCTCGTCACCGACGAAGAGCTTGAAGAACGCATTCTTTGCTGTGCCACCGCGGCACGCGAACGCGCGGAACTTGCCGATATTCTATCTCAGCTTGATGTAACGCTTGCCAAAAAAGACGCCGCGCTTGATGCCGCCGTAAAGGAGGGTACCATATTGCTCGAACGCGCAGGAGCGGATGCTCGACAGTATAGCCCCTCGGAGATGGCGTCGGCACTTACGGCGCTTTCACGCCGCGCGAGTGAATTTTGCGACTCGCGCGAAGAGCTTTGCCGCAATATCGAAAAATACAGCGCATCCGTTGACGAAAGCAGACGGGAACTTGCCGGCGAAGATGAAAATCAGCTTCGTGCGCGTTGGTCACCCGTGATTGCCTCTTTGGACGGACATAGCCCCGGTGACATAAAAAAGGCATGCCAATTTGACCGTGCAAGGCTTGAAAGCACAGAGGAGCGCCGAGTTGAACTTGAAAAACGTTTGGCAGCCCTTGAAGCGATGGCGGAAGATCCCGTACGCATCGGCGAAGAACTGGCAGCGGTTACCGCCGAAGAATCTGCCTGTCGCCGTAAATATGACGCCGTGTGCATGGCAGCCGAGGCAATAGAAGGAGCCGGCGAATCGCTTCGCTCCGGCATCACCCCAAAACTGCGGCATGACGCGGGCGAGATAATGTCCCGCTTGACAAACGGCGAGTATACGGAATTGGGAATCGGCACCGATATGTCGGTAACGGTGGGAACAAAGTACGGCACCAAAGGGCTGTCCTCGCTCAGCGTAGGCACGCGAGACGGCGCATATTTCGCACTGCGATCCGCACTTGTGGATCTGCTGTTTTCGCACTCCGCGCCTCCGCTCATGCTTGACGAATCGCTTGCCATGATGGATGACGACCGATCCGAGAGGTTACTTTCGGCTTTGGCGGCACGCGCCGAAATCGAAAAGGACAGCGGGCAGTGTTTGCTGTTTACCTGCCATGACCGAGAAAGCAAAATGCTCTCTCGCCTCGGCATTGATTTTAATCACATAAAAATATAAAACAAAAAAGGATCGTTCGTGCGAACGATCCTTTTTCCGATCTTTTATCTTGATATGATCATTTTATCTTAAACTCAAATCTTGTTATCCCGCGAATGAAATAAATAAGTTCATCCGTCCTGTAAACGGTGATACTGTCGCCGCCGCCCTCAATGCGGATGCGAGTATCAAAACTGCCTATACTTTCGTCACTTCTGCCGCTGTAATCGGCGGCGGAGATCAAAGCGGCAAGTTCACGCGCATATTGAGCCGCCTCTTCACCCTCGGTAAAACGCTCCCCCTCGTCGCCGACTCCGTAACCGAAATCCCCCATGGCAGTAACGAGGCAGGTGATATCGGAGGCATCGGCAACGACTTCAAGCCGATCCGCAAGTTTTCCTCTCTCGCGCTTTGCCATCACCGACGGATAGATAAGCAACGCTATCACCAAAATCAGCGCTATTACGGGAATAGATATGCATACCGCGATAAAGCCCGCTTTTTTTTTACTTTCAGCTGTCATTTAAGACCTCCGTGTCGGTTAACATGTTTTGCCCGATTATTGTTTTTCCTTTATAAACGCATCAAGGATAGCGCGGCGGGTGACTATTCCCATAAATGACCCGCGATCATCCACCACGGGAACAAAATTCTGCTCCAGCGCACGCTCTTGAAGTTCTTCGGCATTGGCGGTTATATGCACTGCCGGGTTTTGCCCGCGCTTTTTGATAATATCCGCCACACGCAAATCCTCGCAATCGTCAAGGGAAGCGCCGCCCACCTCAAGCATACTCCAAAGGAAATCTCCCTCGCTGAGCGTACCCGCATAGCCCCCGTCTCGCGTTACAACGGGTACGGCTGTATATCCGTAATGCCGCAATTTTTCAAGCGCTTGACGGTAAGTGCAATCTTCATATATGTAAACGGTCTGACTTTTCGGCGTCAAAAGAAATGCTATATTCATATTGTATCTGCGTACCTTTCTGCATGTTAAATACCCATCGGTAATGATTATACCGCGCAAATATGGACTTAATGCGATGACGATACGACAAATTTCAAAATTATTTTATTTTTTCCTTTAAACGTTCTCGGTGTCACTGCGCCACGGCATATTTGGTAATAACATCGTACTTTTTGCCGGAACGCACACGACACACAGATATATAATCTCCCGAGTCGGCGCTGTCACCCAATGTAAAGAACACCACGCCGCCAAAGGAAGCGCCGCCGCGAACGCGTGCAAGATCCGCGCTGACGACAGATCGTTTTTTGTCCGTGCGGCGCGCATACCAAACGGTACCGGATTCTTCGATGGCAGATGTAAACCACACGCCGCCGCCCTCGCTGTCCACCGCAACGGTCACCACCTCATCGCATATGCGCTTTTGTGTTTTTCCGTTTGCGGTAACATACCAAAGTGTATCGTCGATATCAAGCAAATACACGCCGCGCATATCATCGGCAGCCAAGATCAGGCTTGCTTCCATAGTGCCCGCTACCAAATGCTTTGAACCGTTTTTGGAGATATCCTCAAGATAATACACCGCTCCGCTGTAACTGTCGGCACCTACGGATGTATCGATATAATAGATTGATCTGCCGTTTGGCGCTATGCACGCACCGCCGTAATTTGAGGTAATCACAGAGATCTCACACGCGCCGTCAAGATAATAAAGTCCCCCGTTTAAAATAAACGCGCTGCCGCCGATGTTACGTCGCGCATATATATCCGCGCTTACCCCCACAAACGGAAATCTCTCACGCCTTGCCGCTCCCTCGGATGGGAGGACTATGCCGTCTATCTTACCCGATATTATCCTCGCACGTTCACCGCCACGGCGACTGACATATGTAATACCGTCATCGCAAAACAGCACTTCGGTGCGGTCGGCATTGAATATCAAATTTCCGCCAAGCTTTGCGGCATCGGCGCAAAGATGTCTTATATCGTCTCCCACCGCCACAGAAAGTTTATAATTGTAATCCGTCAGCGAGATATTTCGCTTGATAAAATATATATATTTACCGCCGTTTGAAAGTGCAACCGGATAAGCATCGGCGGAGATATGAACAGGTTCGCTCCCTTTTACCGAAACATAAGCGCGCATGGTACCGTTGGCTCGGCGCGTGTAAGCAATACTGCGTCCGTCGGGCGAAAGCACAAACATACCGCGCATCACATCAAGTCCGGATGTATCAAGCAAACCGGATGAGATGGGTGAATACAGTATTCCGCCGTCAACATAAGAGGCTGATTGTTTTTTTACATTGTAAATGTAAAGCGTACCGGTTTCTTCGCCCGCCACGGCATAGGCAACCGACGCACCGTTGTCAGACACCGCAATATCATAAACGCCGTCGGCTATCTTTGTCAATCTGGAATCGTTTATAAGCAAAAGCGATCCCGTGGCGTCACCGTCTGCCGACTTTCCGAGTATTGCAGCAACACTACCGTCAAGGGATGCCACAAGCTCGTAACTGCCCACATCATATTCGCCGAGATCGTAATATCCTCCGTGCGAATCGTAAAGGCGACCGTCGCTGCCCGATTCGGAATAAAATGTATCGGTGGTTTGCGTGTATCCCGAACTATTTTTTACAGACGATACGATACCTGCAACCACAGCCGCCAAAACAACAATTATCAACACAACGCCGACGAGTATAAAATATTTTTTATATCTATATCGGGCAAGCGATAATCTGCTCGCGCTTTTTCGCTCCAAGCCACCGCGTACCGCGTTTGGGGTTGAGCTGTCGTAGCGAGTTATGTTGCCGTCGGGGCGGGGTTTGACGGCATCCGAGCGCTCCGAAAGATCGCATGCAACACCTGCCGCATCATCGGTAAGTTTGGTACCGCATGAGGTGCAAAAGCGCACACCGTCGGTACATTCACCGCCGCAATTCGGACACTTCATGTTATATCTCCGATCCGCCGCCTATAGGCGGCATGGTAATAGGCTGTTTTATATCCGTCGCCCGAGGTATAGGCAACCCTTCCGATGCGGCGACGATTGTAATACTCCAGTTTAATTTTAGCATATATTCGAGTAAAAGTCAACCGCCGAGCGCATTTTTTTGCTTTGCGGGCACAAATGCCGCCTCGCCTATTGACCCGATGACGATTTAATGTTAAAATATATGCAGGCAACAGGCATACTTTTTGCCGTAGCCGAATAAACCAAATATCTGTTTTGCGGGCTACAGTCCGCGGGAGGAACGGCATGTACGGAAAATTTAAATTCGGAATAAACATAGGATTGGGATTTGGCGAATCATTTGAAGAAGGCGTGTCCGCAACCGCACGCGCCGGCTTTGACGCCTGTTTTACCGGTTGGAACGCCACGGTCAACACCGCAGAGCGCGCTTCGGTAATTCGAAAAAGCGGATTGATATATCAATCCATTCACGCGCCGTTCAACAAAGCCGCCGCGCTTTGGGAAGACAATGCCGAGGGCGATGAATTTCTTGACCTGCTGACACAATGTCTTCACGATTGCGCCGAAAACGATGTACCGATAATGATAGTACACCCCATCATCGGTATGGATAAACATACGCCGAATGAAATCGGGATCGAGCGTTTCGGCAAGTTGGTGCGCGAAGCGGAGCGGGTTGGCGTAAAAATAGCCTTTGAAAACCTTGAGGGGATAGAATACCTGAAAGCGATCATTGCCGCCTATAATTCCTCTCCCGCCGTCGGATACTGTTGGGACACGGGACACGAGATGTGTTACAATTATAGCCAAGACGTGCCGCTTTTGTTTGGCAAAAAGCTTATTGCCACACACCTCAACGACAACTTCGGCATGACAGATCCCGCTGTTATGACATGGCATGACGACGCGCATATGATGCCATATGACGGACAAGCGGATTGGCACGGAATTGCCGAACGACTTTGCCGCGCCGACTATCACGATATTTTGACATTTGAGCTAACATCAAAATCCAAACCCAACAAAAACACGCATGTGATATACGAAAACTTGGGGCTTGATCGATTTCTAAGCCTTGTAATGGGCAAAGCAATACGCCTCAGCCGTGAATTCAATTAATCAAATCGGGCTGTTCCGCCACAGTGGAACAGCCCGATTTTTCTATTGTTATTTTATATCGTTATCGTCAAAACGATCACCGCATTCGGGGCAGAACTTGGGAGGATTTTTAGGATCCTCCGGCTCCCAACCGCACTTATCGCAACGGTAGAGCGGCGCATCGTCGGGCTTTTTCTTTCCGCATTCGGAACAGAACTTACCGCGGTTCTGCGCACCGCAAGAACACAACCAGCCCTCATCCGGCTTTTTTTTACCGCACTCAACACAGAACTTGCCACTGTTCTGCGCACCGCAAACGCATGTCCAACCATTTTTATGGAGTTCGGGCTGCGCGGGGTGCTTGGCATTATCTGATTTTTGCGCCGCCTGTTGTTGCACACCCATGGTGTAGAGATTTTGAGCTGCGCCGAAAGCTCCACCCTGCCCCATGTTGCCCATACCGCCGACCATACCCATGCCCATAAAGCCGGTCATGGCTCCGCCTTCGTTTCCGGCAGCGGTACGCATGGCATCGGCGGTGGCATCGGTCATCTTGCCTGCCATCATAAAGGGATTTGAGCCTATTGTCGCGGCGTCCTCCATCTCGTTGATCTTTTTCATGTCATCATCCGTCAGCGTGATCGGATTGAGTGCTATCTTGCTGACGGTAATGCCGCGATTTTGCGCCCATTCGGTCCGCAGGGCTTCGTTCATGGCATTTTTAAGTTCGTTTGCCTTAGCGGGAAGCTGCGCGGGGCGCAATTCCTGCTCGGAGAGCGCACCGAGCGCAGGCTGAAGCGCGTCTATGAATTCGGTTTTAAGTTGAGAATCTATTTGGTCGCGGGTAAACTCGGACGCTACATTGCCGCAAACATGCGTATAAAAGAGCAACGGGTCGGAAATCACATAAGAGTAAATACCGTTGCAACGTACCTGAACCGTGCGCGCCATGCCTATGCGCTTGTTTATGACCTCAAACATTATGGGGTTCGGCGTGCCGAACTTGTTATCCATTATCTCCTTGGTGTTAAAATAATAAACACGCTGGTCTTTACCGGTATCACCGCCGTATGTAAAACGCTTACCTATAGTTTTAAAAGTGGCAACAATACTCTCACCGAGCTTGCCCGCAAATATAGAGGGCTCGCTTGAAGAATCGTATGTAAATTCGCCGGGTTCGGCGCACACCTCAACTATTTTGCCCTGCTCTATTATCATCATACATTGACCGTCTGCCACCGCAATGCCCGATCCGTTGGAGATTATGTTGTCCTCGCCCTTGGTATTGGAGGAACGACTGCTCGTCCTTTTTTGTCCCTTGCGCATCAACACATTATTGGGCAATGCATCGCAATAAAAAAATTCTTTCCACTGATCGGCAAGCGTTCCGCCTACCGCACCCGTGATCGCTTTGATAAGTCCCATCTTATATCCTTTCTCGGATCATTTTCCGCCGTGACTCACACGAAATATATTTATACGTATATATAATACTATAAAATCACACTCTTGTCAAGAAAAATCTATATTGCACCGAAAAACAAATATCCCCGGCAGATACTACTCTGCCGGGGACGGTTATTTGATTATTTAAGATGAAATCTTATTTCTTCATCGACTCTTCAACGGCAACGGCAACAGCCACGGTCGCGCCGACCATGGGGTTGTTACCCATACCGATGAGACCCATCATCTCAACATGTGCGGGAACAGAAGAGGAGCCCGCAAACTGAGCGTCAGAGTGCATTCTGCCCATGGTATCCGTCATACCGTAGGAAGCGGGACCCGCAGCCATGTTGTCGGGGTGCAGGGTTCTGCCCGTA
>CAZISZ010000017.1:0-16500 GCA_964542035.1 uncultured Ruminococcus sp.
TTTCTTTCCACATACGCTCCGAAAGAAGCCGTTATGTTAGGATAGCGTTTTGAATACACCTTGCTGCGTATGTGGCGAATCTTGCGCCTTTGTTGACATCGAAACTGTCGATGGCTTTGATCAGTCCGAGGGTTCCGACGGAGACGAGGTCTTCCTGCATATTGCTTGAGGCGTAATATTTGCGCACAATATGCGAGACAAGTCTCAGATTATGCAATATAAGTTTTTCGCGCGCGTTGCCGTCTCCCGCGGCGGCGCGCAAAAAGCAATCGTGCTCCTCTGAGGGGGACAGCGGTGGCGGGAAAGTCCGCGGTGAGCCTATGCCGAGCCACAGGTGCATAAATTTTGAGAATATATTAATTAAATAGGTAAGCATTTGATCCCTCCGATGATCGTTTTTGTTTTAAGATATGCCGTCCGCGTCGTCGATATGCCTTGCGGTGAGCACCGGCGGGAGATACGAGGCTCAACCTAACGATCGGATAAACAAGATCTATATTCACGTCTCGCATCAAATAATGTATTTTCCTGCCGGCCGATTTTTTCTTTGCGGTTGCGGCAGACGCATTTTACGTTTGCGTATGAAAGACGGTTGTTTTTTGCCCCGAGAAGCAAAAAATTACATATAACACTTTTATTGTTTGAATTGACCCTAAAGAATACAAATTAGTGTGGAGGTATTGTGTTCGTTTTGCGCTTTTTGGCGTATTTTTTTAAAAGCTATTGAGCGAAGCGGAATTTTATGATATAATAATCATGTATAGACTTATTTAAATGGCGGCTGTTTGGGTGCGGCTGTCATTTTTGCGCGGTCTGCGGCAGTGTAAACTTACTGCCAAATAGACAAGGCGGTATTTTAACCGATCTCAATCGACTGAAATAAAAAAATGAAAGGCGTGTGACTATGTCATCTCAAGCGGCGCTGTCAAAAATTCGGCGCTTTATGCTTTCAGGGCGTTATTTTGTTCTGCTTGCTATCTTGGGCGCGATAGTTTTTATCTCCGCATCCGTCATTTTGGGAATTCCGCCCTCCGAGGTTTACGACGCCCCGCGTGTGGCTTTCACGCAGATTGCCGGCGTGATACTGTTTGTGTTAATAATATCGGCAACGCTGATTGTGCATGACGATATTTTAGCTGTGCTGGCGCCCTTTTTGGTGCTTTGCGTGTTTGTTTGCGATTGTTACAACTCTTTTTCCGTTTTTTCCCGCCTTTGGTGGCTTGCGCTGCCTGCCGTTGGTGCGGCTGTGTTCCACTTTGTCCGTTACCGAATGCCCGTAAAGACCGGCACCGGTCTTTACGGGATCATTGCCGCAGGCGTTTCCGTATTGTTAGGAGGTTTGGGGTCTGTTTCCGCCGCGGAATATTTCGCGCCGATCACGCTTTACTACACACTGTCTCTCAGTTTCGGTATGGTGGCGGCGTATCTTCTTTTGCGTTCGCAAGCGGAACGCGCGGCGGAGTTTGACCGTACCGAAAAATTTGCCGAGATCATGTACATGATGGGCGTTTTTGTGTGCGCGGAGATAGTTTGGAATATATTGATACGCATAGGACCGATAATAGAGACCGGGCGAATACCGGAGATACAACAGCACAATAATTTTGCAACATTTTTGCTGTTTGCGTTGCCGTATCCCTTTTATTTTGCGCGGCGAGATCGCAGACACCTGTTTGCCGGTGCGGCGTTTTTGGTGTGCCTTTTTATCTCAGATTCGCGCGGGGGAATAATAACCGCGGCGGCGGTTGTGCCGTTTCTTATTCTTTATATCCTGTTTACTTCCGGCAGGAAACGCAGTCGCGTCGGTACTGTGGCACCGGTGGTTGCTTTTGCCGCTATCGGAGTGATGGGAATTGCCGCTTTGCTTTGGTATCGTCTCGCTGCCTGTGAGGAAATCATCTCCCAAAGCGAGCCGCGCTATAAGTTGATAATTCGCGCGATAGAGGCGTTTCGCAAAAATCCCCTTTTCGGCGCGGGGATCGGTTCGCGCGGGAATATCGATATCTACAACCCCAAAACAGGCGCGCTTTATTGGTATCATTCGTTGCCGTTACAGCTTGTGGGTAGCCTCGGTGCGGTGGGAGTCATTGCCTACGCTTATCAGGCTGTCGCAAGATTGCGTTTGATAATACGGCGGCTGAATCCCGCCACTGCCGCTATGGGAATATCCTATCTCGGCGTGTTTGTGATGTCCTGCTTTAACCCGGGAGAGTTTGTACCGATACCGTATGAGCTTATGGTTGTTGCGACATTTGTGATGATAGAGTGGGAGGCGGAAAAAAACGCAAAAATCAATATACACGATTGATAAAACCGTTATTCGTTATTCATTGTAAAATTTGCTCGGTGCATTCCTCATACGCAGGGGCGCCGGTTGCATGATCTGTCGGTCGGGCTTATAAACTCGAATCGACAAAAAAGCATATCAAACACCCGCGGCGGTAAAACTAACCCCAAAAGGCAGTTGCCGTCCGCATACCCGCCGTATGGCGGAAACAGCACACGCACACAGCGTACAAAAAGAAAGCATAAATAACCGAAATGGAACAAACTGCAATTAAAAACATCCCCTTTTCACCGCCCGACATTACAGAACATGAGATAGACGAAGTTGTGGCGGCTTTGCGCTCCGGTTGGATAACCACCGGAGAGCGTACCAAGAGATTCGAGGCTCGGCTTGCCGAATATATGGGTCGCTCGCGTGCGGTCTGCCTCAATTCGCAAACCGCGGCGGCGGAGCTTACTCTTCGTCTGCTCGGTATCGGAGAAGGGGACGAGGTGATAGTTCCCGCCTACACCTATACCGCCACAGCCGAGGTCGTGGCGCATGTCGGTGCTCGCATCATAATGATCGATTGCGCTCCCGACAGCTATGAATTTGATTATGACGCAATACCGGCGGCTGTCACCGAGCGCACGAAAGCGATAATTCCGGTGGATCTCGGCGGCAAACTTTGCGATTACGATAGGATTCTTGCCGCGCTTGAATCCAAAAAGTCGCTTTATCGTCCGCGTAACGATATACAGGCTCTTTGGGATCGTCCGGTAATAATCGCCGACTCGGCTCATGGACTCGGCGCCTCCCGCGGCGGTGTAATGAGCGGCGGATTTGCCGATTTCACCACATTCTCGTTTCATGCCGTTAAGTGCCTCACGACCGGCGAGGGCGGAGCGGTAACATGGCTCGATCGCGAGGGTATGGATAACGACGATATCTATCGCCGCTACATGCTCCTCTCCCTGCATGGTCAAAGCAAAGACGCGCTGCACAAAACCGGGCTCGGAAATTGGGAATACGATATCATATACACCGGTTACAAGTGTAACATGCCGGATATACAGGCGGCGATAGGACTCGGTCAGCTTGACAGATACGAGTCATTGCTTGCCCGCCGCGGTGAAATAATACGCAGTTATGATGCGGTGTTGCATCCCATGGGAATAAAAACGCTTGAGCATTTTACGCCGGGTGAGCGGACGAGCCGTCATTTGTATCTTGCTCGCGTACCCGGTATCGACGACGGCGAACGCCGCCGCGTAATAGACCGAATGGCAGAGCGCGGAGTGGCATGCAACGTACACTACAAGCCGTTGCCGATGCTTACCGCATATAAAGATCTCGGCTTTGACATAGTCGATTATCCTCATGCCTACGCACAGTACGAAAACGAGATAACTCTGCCGCTGCACACGCTTCTTTCAGATGACGATGTGGAGTATATACTCCGTGCATTTACCGATATATTGCAAGGGTGATAGTTCCGCGCGTATATTCGGCAGAGCCGAAAAGGAATTATAAATAATAATGATGAAATGGGATCCCTGCCTTGGGGAATACGAGGCTATTCTCAAAAAAAGGCGCACTTCACTGATAATCAAGAGAATATTCGATATTTCGGCGGCAACGGTGCTTGCAATTATTTTGGCAGTTCCTATGTTGCTGATTGCCGCCGCTGTTGCGATAGATTCGCCCGGCGGCGTGTTCTACCGTCAGGAGAGAGTGACTAAAAACGGTAAGATATTCAAGATTCTCAAATTCCGAACCATGCGGGCGGACGCCGATAAAAGCGGTCCCGCGGTGACCTCGGGTGATGACGTTCGCATAACGCGGGTGGGACGGTTGCTTCGCGGATGCCGTCTTGACGAATTGCCTCAGCTTTTTAACGTAATAGCGGGGGATATGTCTTTTGTCGGCACTCGACCTGAGGTGCCGAAGTTTGTGGAAAAGTACACCCCCGAGATGTATGCCACACTGCTTATGCCCGCGGGTATAACCTCGGAGGCGAGTATAAGATTTAAGGATGAGGCGGATATGTTCGATAACTCCGCGGACCCCGAGGCGGATTATCTTAATATTTTGCTTCCGCGCAAGATGGAATATAATCTTGCGTCCGTTAAAAATTTCAGTCTTTGGGGAGATTTTCGCACTATGGTGCGCACCGTTCTTGCAGTGCTCGGGCGCAATTACGGCGATAAATAAAACAATCCCCGCAACACAAGATTCAAATGGAGAGAAAAATGGCGGCATTGCCTTTTATTTCGGTAATTATACCGACGTACAACGAGGAGCGATCAATAGACGAATGCGTGCGATCGATGCTTGATCAGGACTACCCGCGCGAGCGGATGGAGTGGTTTTTTGTGGACGGAGAGTCATCCGACGCCACACCGCGGCTTTTGCGCGGTTACCGCGAGCAATACCCGGAGTTGATAAACATAATAAATAATCCCAACCGCACTGTTCCGTATGCCATGAACCTCGGCATACGCGCCGCGCGGGGAGAGTACATTATTCGACTTGACGCGCACGCCGCATACGCCGCGGATTATTTTTCGGCATGTGTGCGGGTGCTTGAGCAAACCGGCGCAGATAATGTCGGCGGTGTGATAGAGACTCGCGCGCGCACCGACATGGGGCGCAGTATAGCAAAAATGCTTTCCTCTCCCTTTGGCGTCGGAAACTCGACGTTTCGCACCGGAGGCGATGACGGATATGTGGATACCGTTCCGTTCGGCGCGTTCAGGCGAGATGTTTTTGAGCGCATAGGTCTTTACGATGAGCGGCTTACGCGCAATCAGGACAGTGAACTTAACTACAGAATAATCAAAAACGGCGGTAAAATATATTTAAGTCACGAAATAAAGCTCGCGTACTATTGCCGCGATACCCTGCGCGGTATTACAAAAATGGCATATCAAAACGGCAAATGGAACATAATCACTTCCCGTTTGTGCCCGGGGTCTATGCGTTTGCGGCATTTTGTGCCGTGTATTTTTCTTTTATCGCTTGTCTGTCTGCCTGCCGCGTCGGGAATATTTGCCGCGCTCGGTGTGTTTGGCGGTGCGCTGTTCGGCTTGCTTGCAAAGCTTGCGGGCAAGGCACTCTACGCCGAACTTATCCTGTATTTGGCGCTCGACTGCTACTTTTCAGCTCGTTCGGCGTCGGATCCACGCGAGTTTTTCAGGCTTGTGTATCTGCACCCCGCTTTTCATATCTGCTACGGCGCGGGCAGCATTGTCGGAATATTGAAAAAGTAAGATCTTCGGTATCGTCGGCGAAGATCTTCCGCGTATAAAAAGCAAAAACGGAGGATATCATGCAAAAAAAGATTAATAAGGTTGCGGTGCGCTTGGCGGCTACGGTGCTGTTTCCGCTGAGCTTTGTGTTTTCCGATGTCTGTAAACTCTGCCTTTATTATCTCGGGCTGGCGTTTGACGATTGCGGTGCGTATGATGTAATCTACCCCGTAACATGTGCGCTTTTTGCACTGATATGCGCAGTTGTGTTTCTTATTGTTATAAAAGAGGAGCGCCCCGCTTTCGTTCGCGCGCTGTTGCCTGCCGCGGCGGTGGCGCTTTTTGCTGTTTTTTTTGCTCTCGGAATCGTTCTTTACGGTACGGGAGAGTACCGAGCGTATAACATAGCTTTGTTTATTTTGCGATGCGCACCCGCTTTTATGGGAGGCGTCGGCGCCGCGCTTTTGTTTTCTGATGCCGCCGAAAACTTTACCGCCGCGGGCGAGCGTATAGCTTTGTGTGCGCTTCCCGCCGGCGTTACGTATTTTACAATGGCAATGTTCGGGTGCAATCCGTATACCGACGGCACTTATCTCGGTACCATCAACTACATGAGTTTTGCCTACACATTAATGCCACTGCTGTGCTGTATACTTTTGCGTCTTTATGAGGATGCGCCGCTGACGCTTCCGACGCTTTGCGGCAGTTACACCGTGCGCCGCCCTCGCGCGTGGCGCGCCGCAACGATACTTGTTTTTTGGGTGGATATTATCGCGTCCGGTACGCGCGGATGTTATCTGGCGGTTATAGTTTTTTGCGTTGCCGCATTTTTGTGGAGGCTCATCTCACGCCGCCGCGCCGTTTTCGGATTTGTTGTTTCCGCACTTATGGCGGCGGTGTTTTTGATAAATGTTTTTGTTTGGGCTCCCCCCGGAATGCAGGCGGCAAAGCGGCTTAATATATTCCTTGACAGTATGGCGGATGGCGAGTTTACCACCACCGACACCGAAAATCCCGAAATTTCGGCCGCGATTGACGATGCGTTTGATGACGCGTTGCATGGGGATGTTGATAACGAGATAATAATAGATATCGATGAGAGCGAGCGTATAAGCGATCGCGGTTCGATATATAAACTTGCTGTTGCCGAATTTTTGCATTCTCCGCTCACCGGTATGGGACAGGGTGAATTTCAGGAAAAATACGGTATTTACCCGCATAATATCTTCCTTGAAATGCTGTGCGAGACGGGTATTTGCGGTACATTGCCAATGCTGTTGTTGCTTACACTGGCGGTAATCGGCATTTTGCGCGCGGCGCATCGTTCTCGCGGCGGTGCGGAGATAGCGCTTATCTTGTGTGCATATCTTGTGCGCGAAAATATAAGTAACAGTATGTGGCAATCGGTTCCGCTTTTTGCGGCGCTGGGATTTGGACTTACCATGCTTACATTCCGCCGCAACAAAACAAAGACGGATTTTGACGGCGCGGAGGTTGCGAAATGAGCGAAAAACGGCGGCGCGGTGCAACGGCGTCGGTGTTTTCCGTTACCGGAGTGATAGTAATATCAAAGCTTTTGGGCTTTGTAAAGCAAATGGTCGCATCCGGTGCGTTTGGCGCAAACACCGCAACCGATATGATAAACATAGCGCAAACGGTAATAGGAGATCTTGAATATGTGTTGGCGCATGTTTTGATGACCTCTTTTATATCCGTTTATCTTAACGCCGCAGGCGATGGGGAGGCGCGGCGTGCGCGTTTTGCCAAAAACGCCGCGGCGACGCTCCTTATAATAGCGGCGTTGGCAGCTGCCGTACTGTTTGCGGCTTCGTACCCGCTTGCGGGTTTGCTTGCCCCCGGATATGACAGAGAGGGTCGTCGCACACTTGCGGGGTATATAGCGATATATTCGCCTCTTTTGATTTTGTTTGCGCTGACGGCTGTAAACCAGGGCTTATTAAATGCCGATCGCCGTTTTACCGCCGTTGAGGCAAGAAGTATTCCGCAAAGCATTATAATTATAGCCGCCGTTATGATTGCGGGCGGCAAATTCGGCGCAGATTCGCTTGTTGTGGGCTTTATTGTTTATACTCTTTTCAATACCGTTTGGTTTTGGCTGCTTGCACGGCGCTATTATCACACGCCGATGGCGCTTTCGTTGCTCGAGGAGCCGGCGGCGTACCGCTCGCCGTTTGCCGATCCGCTTGTGCGGCGATTGTTACGGCTCTCCCTGCCCTTGCTTGTGGGCTATTCGGCGTATTACATCAATCAGCAGGTCAACAAAAGCCTTGCCTCGCGCATCGGGGAGGGCGCGGTAACGGAACTCAGCTACGGCGCTGTGCTTTTTAATCTTGTTACCGCTTTTATAGCGTCATTTGCGTCTATGATGTTTTCATATGTGACTGCCGCGATAGCAAAGGGGGACGGCAAGCGTGCCGCCGAACTTGCCAACGGCACCGCGGCGGGGCTTTGCGCTTTGTTTTTGCCCGTAAGTATCATTTGCGTAATGCAGGCGCCGGAGATCGTTAGCATAGCTTTCGGCAGGGGTGAGTTTACGGATAAAAACGTAGTCTCTACCGCCGCCGCGCTTGCCGGATACTCGATATCCTTTTTACCGCTGATATTGCAGGAGGTGTACGGACGCGTAAGTTACGGTTACGGCGATACCCGCCGCCCGATGATAAACAGTGTGGTCTCTATCGTTTGCAACGTTGTTTTAAGCGTCATGCTTGCTCCGCGCTTCGGTATCGGCGGTATTACCGTGGCGTACAGCATATCGATTTGCGTATACGGCGTGCTTAATTTTATCACATCGCGCCGGCATGACGGCAGACTTTCGCTTTTACCGCTTTTGCGGCTTTTGCCGCAAATGGCGGCGGGCGGAGTTATTTGCGCGGCGACCGTTTATTTTGTATCGTCGGCATTGGATGAGCGGTCGGTTTTATTGCGTTTTGCGGCATCCTCCGCGGCGGGGATTGCTTTGTACGCCCTCCCGCTGTTGCCGACAATTATCGCGCTTGTGCGAAAATATCGCCGCCGAGATGCTGCCGTTAATGTTAAAACGGAGAATAATAAATAATTTTTTTCGGAAAACTCGCATATCACATTAAAATGTTCATATTTTGCTGTTATAATATACATGTCCGAGCGTAAAACTCGGTTTTATGATCGGATAATAAGCAAAAGTCGGGTATTTTAAAATGAAAAAAACAAATTTCCGTTTTCTGTCATTGATTTTGGCGCTCCTGACGGTGTTGTCCGCATGCTCGCTTGTCTCCTGCGGCGACGATAACCGTGGCACGCCGAACGAAAGTACCGAGCCGCAGGAGACGACGGCTCCCGTCGCCGAACCGCTTGAGATAATCAAGGACGGTGCGCTGAATTACAAGATAATCGTTCCCGCGCGCGCGGACGACAGCGTACTTAGCCTTGCCGCGCTGCTGACCAACAACATAAAAAAGTGGTACGGCATAGAATGCAGTTATGAATTTGATTCCGTTACCCCCGCGTCCGACGGAGCCTATGAGATACTGATAGGCGACACGGATCGACCCGAATCCGCCGCGGCGATCGATGGATTGCGCTCGCGCGATTATGTGATGCGGATATATGGGAACAAACTGGTTCTCGGCGGACCCAACGCCAAAATGGTTGAGCGCGCAGTTAACGCATTTGTGGATTTTGTCCTGCTGGCGCAGTATGCCTCCGGCAGTAAAGACGTTATAATGAATGTTTCCGACGAACAGAGCGGTATATCCGATTACAAAATACAGGAGTGCCTGATCCTCGGAATACCGCTTAAGGAATATACCATAGTGTATCAATCTGATCTTTTTTCCGCAAAGCGTTTGGCAATACGCCTTGCCACATATCTTTCGGAAAGCACCGGGTACGAACTTGCGGTTGTGGGCGATAAAACCGCCGCCGCGGAGCATGAAATACTTATAGGCAACACCTCGCACGGCGGGGTGAGTATCGGCGGCGCGTCGCTCGGCGCATACAGCGCAATCGTAAGCGGAACCTCTCTCTGCTTCGGCGCCGAAAATTTGTTCGGATATATGAATCTTTATAATTATCTCACAAATGAACTGTTTGTGGGAGAACGGCTTGAGATATCCGCCGATTACACCGCCGCGGGTGACGGTGCTCCGGAAGAAGAGGCTAAGCTTTCGGTTGAGCGCCACGGCGAATATCGTGTGATGTTTTTCAACGTGCTCGGTAACTGCGATATATCTCTGTATCCAACGGCACAGCGCAACCAAACCGCCGCCGAGGCGCTTATTGCCATGTCGCCGGACGCTTTCGGGCTTCAGGAATGTTCTCCCAACAGCCGCGGTGCAGACAGCATAGTGCGCACGCTTACCGCGGCGGGATATGCGGAGGCGCCCGTTACAGCTAACAACTCAAACGGAGTCAACTACACGCCGCTGTTTTACAAAAAGGATAAGTTTAACATTATCGAGTGCGGATATCACCTTTACGATGACGGTCAAAACGATAAATCCAAGTCGATAACATGGGCGGTGCTTGAGGATAAGTCAAACGGCAAGCGATTTGCCGTTTGCTCAACGCATTATTCCTATAAGTCCGAAGCGTCCGCTGCGAGAATGAAAGATTCGCAACAGTTGATAGCCTTAAACGAGCAGATAAAGCAAAAATATAACTGTCCCGTGATATCGGGCGGTGACCTTAACTGCAAAACTCCGACTTCGGAATACAAGGCGTTGATAAGCGGTGGATTTTCGGATATGCAAAAGCTTGCCGCCGTAACCGAAGACAGTAATACAACGCACACATATCCCGAATACGATACCGATGCCGGGCTTTATCTTAAGATCTATCGCCCTGCAAAGACGTATGTTGACGCCATCGATCATGCAATGCTGTATAACGGCGAAAATGTTAAGGTGAACCTTTTTGACGTGCTCACGTTGGAATATACTCTGATCTCCGCAGACCATTGTCCTCTGCTTGTGGATTTTGATTTGAATTGAGATAAGATAAAAGGAAGATTTTTGCGGCGCAAAAATCTTCCTTTAAAAAAACAAAAACAAAAATGAATGTTTTGATTGTTGCAATGGCAATGAACGCCGGCGGAGCGGAAACGCACGTGCTGACTCTTACCCGCGCGTTGATGAGGCGAGGCGACAGCGTTACCGTTGTATCCGCGGGCGGCAAACTTGCCGCGGCGGCGGCGCGTGACGGTGCGCGTATACTCACATTGCCGCTTAATAATAATTCACCTCTCGCCATCGGGCGGGCGGTCATAGGGCTCGCCCGGCTTTGCCGCGGCGAGCATTTTGACGTTGCCCATGCGCACGGCAGAATTCCCGCGCTTGCCTGCCACATAGCACGCAAATTCTGCCGCCGAGTACCGCCGACGGTTGTTACCGTTCACGGTATTTACGACAAACGCGCACGCGGCGCCGCGTTTTCATGGTGGGGCGTGCGCACAATAGCCGTCAGCAACGATATTGCCGATTATACCTCTCGCACATACGAGGTACCGCGAGAGCGGATAAATGTGATTGAAAACGGTGTTGATATACCGGCAGGAGGAGCGGAATACAGCGCCGATCGGTTTAGGATACTCTCGACATGCCGGCAGGACAGTGATTCCTGTGCCGCCGCGCTGGCGCTGTGCACCGTTATGCCGGCGCTTTGCCGCAAATATCCCAATCTTTCCCCGCAACTTACCATAGTAGGAGGGGGAGAAAAACTCGGTGATATTCGCGCCCGCGCCGAGGCGGCTTGCCGCGAGATAGGGCGGTCTGCAATAGAATGCCGCGGAGAGGCGGAGGAAGCCGCAGCCCTTTGCCGCGATGCGGATCTGTTTGTCGGCACGGCGCGCTCGGCACTTGAGGCTATGGCGGCAGGCACACCCACTCTGCTTTTCGGTGACGCGGGCGCTCGCGGGCTTGCGGACAGCGCGGTGCTTGCCGCGGCGCAGGAGGATAATCTCACCTGTCGTCTTGCGCCGCGACAAAACAGCTGTGAGGAATTTTTGCTTTCGGAACTTTGCCGCTTTGCCGAACTTGACGCTGCGGGGCGAGAGAGCCTTGGCGCGGCGGGGCGTAAAATCACTTTCGAAAAGTACAATATAAACGAAACAGCCGAGCGCACTGCCGCGGTGCTCTGCGATGCCGCGCAGTCGGAGCGATGCGGGCAAATGATATGCGGATACTACGGTGCGGGTAATATGGGGGATGACGCGTCCCTTGCTGCGATAGTTGAGGCGATGCGGAGTCGTGACCCTCAACTACCGTTGACCGTGCTGACGCGCGGGGAGTGTACCTCCGTTTTGCCGCGCGGGGTGGATTATCTGCCTGCCGCGGATCTGTGGCGGGTAATGCGGAAAATGCGCGAATGCCGCGACTTTTTGCTTGGTGGCGGCAGCTTGTTACAGAATTCCACAAGCTTGCGATCGCTTGTTTTTTACGCATTTATAACTCGTGCCGCGCATTTTTGCGGTTGCAGAGTAACGATATTGGGCGGAGTCGGACCGCTGCACGGTACAGTGGCGCGCCAAACGGCTTCCCGTGCCGTGCGCGTTGCCGACCGAATTTATGCTCGGGATGTAGTGTCCGCTCGCATTTTTGCCGAGCTCGGCGTAAACGCCGACCGTATAAGCGTTATCCGCGATCCGGCATATTCAACCCGCGCGGCAAAGGGGGCGGGCAATGCCATCAAATATATTCCCGAGGGGCGGTATATAGTGGTTTGCCCGCGCAGTGTGCGAGGACTTGGGCACGAAGGAATGCGCCGCGGCGGACGCGAGTTTGAAAGTAAACTTTTCTCGGAAATCGAACGCGCCGTATCGGAGGCAACCGCGTGCGGGGATGTGACCGTTCTTTTTGCCGCATTTTCGCCGCATGACGACTCTGTTTGCGCAGCGATGGCGAAAAGTGCGAAAACGGCAGCGGCGATTGTGCCGTCCTGCTCTTTGACGGCGGGAGAAATGATAACTCTTATGGCAGGCAGTGATCGGGTAATAGCCATGCGATTGCATGCGGCGATATTTGCCGCCGTGGCGAATGTTCCGTGCACGGTGATAGAGTACGATCCCAAATTTCGCGCGCTCGATACCGCCGAGGAAAAAAGTATTGACAATCGCTCATAACGGCGGTATAATTAATTCGGTTGATAATAAAAATGAAACGGAGACACAGTATGACACAGGCGGAACTTGCCGCTTTGCCAAGGCTTGTGACCGTGGACGAATTCCCGGAGGGACACGTTCAGGGCATTGCCATTGATGCAGAGCACAAATATATTTATTACTCTTTTACCACGGCGCTCGTCAAGGCGGATATGAGTGGTAATATCATCGGTACGGTGACGGGGCTTACAGGGCACCTTGGGTGCATAGCCTATAACAAGGCTGATCGCCGCGTTTGGGGCTCTATAGAATACAAACACGATTCCATAGGTCGCGGAATTATGAACCGTACCGGTGTGAAACTTGCCGAGGAAGACGCTTTTTATGTTGCGATCTTCGATGTTGAGCGCATTGACCGCGTGGGTATGGATGCAGAGCGCGACGGTGTAATGCGCGCCGCATATCTTCCGGAGGTGGTTTTGGACTATTCGTCAAAAAATGCGGACGGAAGCGATCATCGCTATGCCTGTTCGGGTATTGACGGTACCGGATTCGGTCCGATACCCGGATCTCCCGCGGGCTCGCCCGAAATGCTTTTTGTGGCATACGGCATTTACGGTAATGTCGATCGCACCGATAACGATAACCAACTTATTATGATGTTCGATCCCGCCGAGGTCGCTGCGGCGGCGCAACCTCTTTCTCAGGGCGCTCCGCATCACAGCGGCGTTTCAAGCCGAGAGAGATTTTTCCTCTACACCGGCAATACCACATGGGGTGTGCAAAATCTTGAATATGACAGTTACCTCAATGCGTGGTTTGTATCTGTGTATGTCGGCAAAAAGCCGCAATACAAAAATCCGCCTCTGTTCTTGATAGACGGGTCAAAAGCGCCTGCCGAGCGTGAGGTCCCGGGGTTGGGCATCAAAGCAAAAATGCTCTCTCTTAAACCTATCGGAGGGTATGACGAGGCAAACGACGTTTGGTATTCCACCTTTCCCAAAGGGCAAACGGGAATTTACGCGGTCGGCGACGGATATTATTATATTTCGTTTGAGAAAAAGACCGAGCGCGACGGTGTAAGATATTTTTCGACCGATGTTAAGCTTTGCCGATACACGGGCGAGGGCGATCGGCTGTTCGACCTCGCGGAGTGAGTGACAAAGTTGTAAAATAAGAAAAATCGAAAGGACGCTTTTGCGATGCGAGAGCGCGGTAACAAAATGAAACTGTCAACGCAAAACTCAAATGTAGTTACACGTCTCGGCTTTGAGGAGGGGAACTTGCTTTTGCGGCGTGCGGGGTATGATGCCGTCGATATGTCGCTTTTTTCGATGATTCATTCTTCTTCTCCGTACCTTGCCGATAATTGGCGCGAGTATACCGAGGCACAGCGCCGCTTTGCCGATGAACACGGCATTGTTTTCAATCAGGCTCATGCGCCGTTTTCATTTCATTGGGAAGACCCTAATGTGCGTGATAACATTGCCCAACCGAGTGTGTTGCGCTCAATAGAGGTCGCGGCGATTTTGGGAGCCGATACTATAGTCGTGCATCCGCTCCATTACCGTGATTTTTCGAAATTTGCCGATGAAATGCATGAGGAGAATCTTGCCTATTACCGTTCGATGATTCCGCTTTGCCGCGATCTCGGCATTAAAGTTGCCGTGGAGAATATGTGGCAAATGAACCCGCGCCGCCGTTTTATCGATTACGATGTTGCGGCACATCCCGAGGAACTTGCCGCATTTATCGATGAGCTTGACAGTGAGTGGGTGACCGCTTGCCTTGATCTCGGTCATTGTGGACTGGTGGGAGAGGACGCCGCGGAGTCGATAAGGATACTCGGGCACGATCGCCTCGGGGCGTTGCATGTGCACGATAACAATTTCCGCGAGGATACCCACACCCTGCCGGGTATTGGTCAGATGGATTGGTCCTCGATCTGCCGAGCCTTGCATGATATCGATTACGTCGGCGAGTTTACATACGAAGCGGACAGCTTCCTTAAAAACTTCCGTGCCGAACAGCTTGCCGACGCCGCAGCGTTTATGGTAACCATCGGTCGCGGTCTGATCGCGGAGATAGAGCGGGAATAATTTAAATTGAAAAACAAAACTCCCTGCCGTTCATTGAACGGCAGGGAGTTTTGTTTTACTGTTTGTTGGGTACGTATATGCGAATGTGGCAAGCCGCCTGCGCATATATTGCGGAGATATCGCGTTTGGGGTTTGAGGAGATGTTCCATGCAAGCCAAGTCGCATCACTCATCAGTGCGGAATCAAGCTGATAGAAACGCTGTGTTATCATGCCGGGGCGTTTACCGCCGTACTTTTGATCGGCGTCGGTATAGATCTCTATACGATACTGCCAACCATCATCGGCAACAAACACACTGCCGAGCGGCAATTCGTCAAGCGAGTATTTGCGATCGGAGCACACATTTTGATGATATGTGGAGCTTGATGTGCCGGGAGTCTGCGTTCCGGCTTTTGAGGTGCAGTTCCAGTAAGAGTTTTCTATATAGTTCCATTCAAGCAGAGTGTAGCCGGTAAGATCCACGCCGTTTTGCGCAGCCAAGGTCTTGTCTGCCTCAAATAAGTCGGCGGGGACGATCTCAACGGTGGGGTCGTCTGAGGAACTGCCCGAGGGACGTGTGCCCTCTTTTATTTTGGATTCGGTTACGGCAAGAGGTGTTGCCACTGCGTTTTTCACCGCTTCGCGGGCAACGGCGAGCATATCTTCGCTGATGGCATCTGGGGCTGGATTATAGGTGATGGCATCAACATCTCCGCCGGTTAAAATCGCATACCATGTAAGTCCCGCAATGTAGCGACCTATGTTGTAGTCGAGGTGGTAGCCGTCGCGCGTGAGTGTATCGCCGAGGAATGATGTGCGCGCATTTTGGATGGACGTCATGCAGGGGATAACGGTCTCAAAACGTTCTTCGGTCAGTATGCAATCGCGAGTGCAATCTATGGTCATATCGTACATCTTTTGCTGGCTATTGTCGTAATTCGGAAAAGATGCGTGTGTGCTGTCCTGCTGATATGCCCATGTCATGTGGAACATAAAGCGGGCATTGGGCGCGGATTTCTCCACGTGATCGACCAGCGATTTGAGGTTATTGTAGCTTGATGCGAGACCGCAGGTCTTTGAGGTCTGTTGGAATGTGATGATATCCCATTCTTCATCGGCAAGAGCCTGCGACATTTTATAGTTTTCCGTCTTCTTCCATTCGCCGTCCGTGTTTTTGTAGTACTTGTAGGATGCGCTGTCGGTCTTTGCAAATGCCATATGTTGGTCGACGCTGCAACCGCCGTAGTAAAGGTTGCCGAGCGTTACGTCTTCAACACCGCCGTCGCGGCAAATCTGCCACAGATATTGCATTGCGTCGGTGGAAAAGCTGTTGCCTATCGCTAAGATCTTCAATGATTTCACCTCTTTTTTGGGTTCTTCGGTGGTTTCGGGAGCGTTTGTGGTCTCATCGGGTGCATCGGTAGGTTCCGCACTTGTTTCGGATGTGGGAAGCGCGGTTGATTCCGCGGGAGTTTTGGTGGTTTCGTTACCGCCATTGTTATTTGAGCAGGCAATAGCCATGGGCATAAGCATTATAAGTGCCAAAACGGCAGCTATCGTTTTTTGCAGAGTACTTTTCATGGTCGTTCTTCCTTTCAAAAAAGGACAACACCGCGTGCGGTGTTGTCCTGCATTCGATCAAAACAATCGGCTTACAGCCGCCCACACCTCGTCGGATACTTCGTCGGCAGTCAGGTTGGCGTTAATTCGCGCAATACGCCTGCCGCGAGCGGCAAGTATATCAAGCGCCTCGTTATAATTTTCAAGCACGCGGCGCTGTGTTTCATCGGCGTCGTAAAGCTCGC
>CAZISZ010000017.1:16600-19305 GCA_964542035.1 uncultured Ruminococcus sp.
CTGTTGTATCATCGGCAACGGGAGCCGCGGTGGTCTCTGCGGGAGCAGCTGTTGTATCCTCAACATCGGGGATCAGAGTTGCGGAGGGAACCACAACGGGAGTGCCGGCGAGGTAGAGTTGATTTACTTCGGAATCGCTGAGGAGACGGTTGTATATGCGGAGGTCATCAAGGTAGCCCTTAAGGAATCCTTTGTATTCGTACTGACCGCCAACGCTGATGCCGGTAAAGATAACGGGTACTGCGGATTCGTAGGTGCAGGTCTCAACCAGCTCGCCGTTGGCATAATACTTCATGGTTGCGTTGTTGGAGTCGTATACAAATGTCATAAGTACCCACTGACCGACCTCGTTCATGGGAGTACGATAGTAGTTTTTGTAGGAGTACTCGCCGGATGCTGTGGAGTTGCCCTTAAGAGCAACCTGGCAGGATCCGGGGTAGTCTCCGTAAACAAATGCCATGTGCAGGTCGCCTGCCGCCCAGTTGTATGTGGTGAAAACGTACTGGTTACCGTCGGTCTTTGTGATGGGGTAGTAATCGGCATATACCCAGTAGGAGACGGAAAGGGTGGAAAGTTCCACTTGATCGCCGAATACGGAGGGGTCTGCCTGGAATACGGTCTCACCGTCAAAGTAAGCGGCGTTGCCTACGGGGCCTTCGCTGGTGTAAGCCGAGCCCATCATTTTTTCGAGAGCTGCGGGAGTTTTGGCGGTAGCGGAATCGGCGTATTTCTGAGTTACGGGATCGTACTCGTCAAAGGTGTAGTGGACTATAAGTCCGTTTGAGAGTGTGTCGTCGGCGGTTGCGAACGCGGGGATCGCAAGAGCGGCAAGCATGCAAATAAGAGTTACTACGGATAATACTTTTTTCATTTTATTGTATTTTCCTTTCTTTTCCTTGGTATGTTATTGTTTTTCGATTTCGGGCAAAAATTACAGACCGAGACCGGTGAGCGCTTTGGTTATAGCGGTGTTTACGACCTTCTTCTTGGAAGAAATGGTACCTGCGATATCGGTCTTATTTGCCTGGAAAGCACTTTCGATGGTGGAGCGGAGAGAGCCGAAATCGTAAACATATGCAAGCTCAAAAGTACCGTGCTTATAAACGGTATCGAGGATTGCGATAGCCTGAGGATCCTTGTTGTATTTGTAGCAAAGGGTGATGTTGTAGTATGCGGGCTTTATCTCCTTGTGCGACGCCGCGGCAAGATTTTCGGCAATGATTCCGGCACGCTCAACATCGGGGCAACCGGTGGGAATGGCAAATGCCGCAACCGTTACCGCAATGGGGGAGATGAAGTTTTCCTGTTCCTCGTTGTATTTCGGAGAGGGAACGATTCCGTAGGAGAAAGCGTCGTCGCGGTGCTGTTTAAGCGTACCGGTAACCTCGTACAAGAAGAGGGCGCGACCTTCGGTGAATACCTTGTTCTGGTTGCCGCCGAGGTTCGAGTAGCCGTCGCTTATCGAGCTGCCGCACAGGATGGTGTCGTAGATTGTCTCTCGTACCTTTGTATAAGCGTCGAGAACCTTTTCATTGACGCCGGAGAAATTGGCAAGGGGGATGTTGTTTTCATCATAGTTGAGGATGGATGTGTCAAATCCAATCATCATCGATACGCCGGAGTTGTAGTGAGCGGTAAGACCGTAGATGCTTGAAGAATCGGTGATATCCTTTTTACCTTCGCCGTCAAGTCCGGTTGCAACGACCTTTGCCATCTGATTGAGCTTTTCTATTGTCCATGTGTTGTTTTCAACAAGCTTGTAGGGGTCGTCAAGTCCTTCGTAGTTGGACATAAGATCCTTGTTGAAAACGGTTACGTAGAATCCCTCGTGGTAGTGGAGGTGCGCGTCGGAGAACGCCATGAAAACAGAGTCGCCTATAGCTACGCTGTTAGTAGAGGTGGGGTACCACCATTCGTTGTCAAGTGTGATGCCCTCAACGTTTTTGAGGTTTTCAAGTCTGCCTTCGATCGCCAGCTTGGTTGTGCTCTTGGCGGAATCAAAGAAGAAATCGTAGTAATTGGTCTGTGTGTCCTGATCCTTGATGATCAATTCCTGCACGTTGGAGACTGTCTCGTATACGATTTTTACTTTGAGCGTCGATTCGACTATGCTGTTGCGGGTTGTAACTGCGTCGGCAATGGTGTCGCCCAGCTGCTCGCTGGATTCCATTGTAGTGAGTGCCCACGAGCTTGTGTTGTTAAGCACGTGAATCTCGGCATTTGCGTAATCGGCAGTGGGAACGTTTGCATAGATGTCTTCGGTGGTTTCGCCGATATCGACCGACGCGGTGGTTTCGGAAGATGAGGTATCATCTCCGCCCGTCGGATCGGCACAAGCGGTGAGTGCGACAGCAAGCATCAGCAGCGCCATTGCGGATGCGCCGAGACGAGAAACAAATTTCTTGTTTTTCATTTGTTTGTTTATTTCCTTTCTTTGTTTAATAGGCAATATACCACATGCTATATTATAGCACGCGGATCTTTAAAAGTCAATTACCGAGGCGTTAAATTTTATTAACTGCGGCGGTATTGACATTAGGCGGCGGTTGCAATATAATAATATTTGTAATTTATATGTTTGCGGGGAGGTCGCCATGAGAGGATACGGCGTTTTTAAAAGAATATTTACCGTTGCCGCGGCTGTGATGTCGGCATTGGTTCTTGTCGCGTGCTCGGAGCGTGAAACGATAGCCATATCATCATCG
>CAZISZ010000018.1:0-19142 GCA_964542035.1 uncultured Ruminococcus sp.
ACCGTAATATCTGCCCGTGGCTCAGCTGGATAGCGCGCAAGCCTCCGACTCTTGAGGTCGCAGGTTCAAATCCTGTCGGGCAGGCCAATCACTCCGTGATCGTATGATCACGGAGTGATTTTATTATACATAGCATTCACACAAGATATAAGCTACAAAATCCACCGCCGCCCGAGTCATCATCGGCACAACTCGGACGGCGGGGTGTTATTTAATTATTTAAACTTATTTTTACGAATGCTCAGCTTGCATTCCATACGGCATAGAAAGTTACTATATCGCAGTCTGTCGAGGAGGTTTTTGCCACCTTGGCACCGCTCTTGTAAACTTTTAACGTATAACCGTCGGTAGATTCGCCTGCGGCTATCCACTTATCTTTACCGGTAGAGTTATCAACATATATCCAGCTGTTATCCGACATTCTGTATGCATTCCAACCGCCGAAAGTATAACCGTCACGCGTAAATGCGTTGGCGGTAGTTGCGGTGGAGGTTCCGTACACAACCTTAGTGTTTGCCATGGTGCCGGTACCGCCGTTGGCGTCATACTGAATATAATAGCTCTTTGTGCCTGTTGAAACAGGTTGCCACTGTGCGTAGCAGGTAACTGTATCGCCGTCGGTACCGGTCAGAGCGGAAACCTTTCTGCCGTCCTCATAAATGGCAAGATGTGCGCCTGCGGGCTGAGAACCTTTAGCGTACCATTTTGCGTTGCCGTCGGCTGTAAAATAGAGCCACTTACCGTCGGATTTACGTGTAAGATTCCAGCCTATAAAGTTGTATCCGCTGCGTGTAAAGCCGTTTGAACGAAGTTTTACAGATACGCCCTTGATGTGATATGTGGTTTGGGTGCTGCCGGAAGAATCCGAGCAGTTGGCATTGTATTTTACGGTGTAGATGATGCTGTCATCATCTACCATGGATTTTGCGGGAGCGGACGTACGTGTGTAACTGCTGACGCGCCAAATGCCCTCTTTGGCGGATGCGGACGCGTTTGTGTTAAAGTAGAGACGCAGGTCACCGTCCGTGCCTTGACCGGTGCGGAAGCCCGCCGCTTCTATTTCAAAGAGGCTGAGGGAGGAGTCGGATATGCGAAATGTCTCCACTGTCGGGAAAAGTACATCTGAGCAATTCTTTTCCTCTTGAAGTTTATCAAGCGTTACATAATCGGAAACATCGTAAGAAAGAATAACGTTATCGTTTGTACCGTTAAACACAGGCACATAAATGGACTTTGTATTGGTGAGATAGCTAAAGCCCTGATTTATCCATGTATCGATACCGCTGAGGGTAGATATTTTACCCGCACTGGAAACGAATATTGCGTTTCTTGTATCAATGGTAAAAGCCTTATAGCAGGTAACCGCCGTGGGGTTGGACTTTGTGCCGCCGGAGGCGCTGTCGGATATACGGCAGTGATAGAACGTCATCCCTGATTTGAACAGGAAATAGAAATATCCGCCGGAGTGATAAACGCCCTTGATACCGCCGCCGTTAAATGTAGCGCCACTGGTCTTGGTAGGGGCAAAGTAACCCGTAAAATAAAGTTTTGTGCCGTCAATCTTAAGGCGCGCGATTCCGGGATAACCGTCGGCGCAGGTGGCAACGTACATGTAGTTAACGGATTTGCCGTCTTCGGTCTTTGTAACAACCGTCAGTTCGTTGGCGTGACCGAGCGATGTGCAGGAGGAGGCGCTGGTAGCGCTTGTACTTGCATAGTAAGACATTACCGTTTGATCTCCGGTGTTGGCATTGGTGCGAACGATGGCTACGGCAGAGTTATCGGTTTTGATTTTTGCGGTATAGATATACGTGGTACCCACATTCATGCCCTGCATACCGCTGCATGTTTTGCTAAAGAGAGTTTGATTGGCGACCTTGGCAAATATAGATGCCGTGGTATGAGTCTTGTATCCGGATGCCGAGTAGGCAAGAGCCGAACCGACAAGTCCCGACGCCGCATCGACAGTCAGCGTCGTTGGGTCGGCTGCAAGCCCGGAATAATCATCTTCCTCCGGAGGCATATAGGCGTCCTCAAAGCCTTGCGGCAACAAGGATTCGTTTTTCTTTGCCGATACGGCGGCAAACGGGATGGCAGCGCACATTACGAGTGCAAGGCTGAGGCAAAGGGTTGCGAGTAGCGTTTTTTTCATGTTTTTGTCTCCCTTCGGGTAAAGCACGGCCGCGGCTGTGCTTGCTTTGTTGTTGCGAAAGCATCTGCCTTTCAGTCATCAAAAACATTATACATAAAAAAGCCGTTATTGTCAACGGCTTTTGTGAAAAAAGTACAAATTATTATTAAAGGTACAAACGATTTGGTGTACATATTGATGGATTACAATAGGCAAATATATCACTTAATCGTTAATATTCAAACAAAATCCCTGTGACGGCAAACGATAATGAGCGATTATCTTCATGCGCCTGATGTCATTTGCCTCGCATGCGCCGTCCTCGGGATTGCCGTGGTGTATCAGGTACGGTATGCCCCACATGTCTCTTTTATCCGAGCATATGGCAATATGACTCGGCGAAAAGATCACTATATCCCCCGCTTGCCACTCGCGCGGATCCAAAAGCTTTACGGTAAGCGACTCGGCGTACCGATCAAAAAAGATCTTTAAATTTCTCACACGCCTGAAATCAATGTTCGGATCCGCCGTTTCTATCTCGGGATAAGCCTCGGGATGTTCCGCTATATCGCAGTCGATCATAGCCTTAAGATCATATCCCGCGGCAAGCATGGCGCTCCATATAACGTCGGTACAAACGCCGCATCCGTCATTGGGATATCCGCCCTCATAATAGCGACTTTCATACACGGGCGCTGTAGCTATGTATGCGAGCGCGCCGTTTTTTATATCCGTATAATCGTCCACACCGTCTCCGTCGGCGTCGGTGGCGGAAATAATATCCTCAAAGCCGAAATTTTCGGCGTGATATGTTCGCCTCGATGCCGCAATAAACATCGCTGCCGACGCAACAAAAATACCAATTGTTATGCACAACCACAAAACTCTTTTTTTGCGAAACGTCAATTTAATTTACCTCGTTTTTATGTGGTATTGGGTATTTTTTTATTTTCAGTTTTCCACCGAGAGAAAACAAAAGTTTTGCACAGCCTGTGGAAAAACCTGTGGTTAAGTGTGAAAAAGTCGCGTTTTGCGCCCTTTTTGTACCAAAGTATCCCACCGCGTGGCTGTGGATATCTTGAAAACCCTGTGGAAAACTCACAAAAAAGCCACAACGCAAAATTTACAATAAAAAATGAAATTCTACGTTTTCAACAATTTTCGCACCGAGTTATCGCCGGGCAAAGCCGCACGCGACTTAGCCCATTGAGCATATCAATCGTTCAATAGGAAGATAATCGAGAGACGATGACTTTAATGCCGCATCGGCTTGCGCGGCGGCATTGAGCAAATCGGAGAGCGCCCCCGCGGGCAAACGTCGCACGGCAGACGAGTAAAGTTTGACAGGATACTCGCGCAACCCGGTTTCGGCGGATATCGCAGCAGGAGACATTCCCACCGCAAGGCAGTGTTCCACCGCGCTCATATCGCATACAACACGAATAAGCTCGCTCATAACGATTATGGGTTCCACACGCCTCGCCTTCATTTCGGCAAGCACCGCCAACGCATCGGCACACTTGCAATTAAGTATGGCATTTGCAAAAGCAAATGCGTCATAGCCCCCGCTCTCACAGGCAACGAGTCTCACATCATCTGCCGTCACCTCTCCCCTGCCGTCTGCCAACACATAATACGCAACCTTATCTATCTCGGAGGCGAGAGTGAACATACTCTCACCGCACCGCGCCGATGTCATATCGCATACCGCGGGAGACGCGCTTACCCCCGCCGCGGTGTAATGTCTGTTTATCCATTCACGCAAGCGCGCGCCGCTGACCGGATCAAAGCGTACGGGAACTATTACCTCGCCGAGCTTTTTCAGCAGTGCGGACGGACGTTTGGGAGTTCCGGCATCCATCCCCCCAGACGGCACCACAACGGTTAAAAAGTTATATTCAAAAAGCGAATCATCCCCGAGCACCTCTGTCAACTCGGTGAGTTCGGATTGGCGCAGATCGTCAAAAGTAAGGGTTACGGTCACAGATTTACAGGCGACAAACATCGGCGGAGGCAGCAAAGCGCGACGCAATTCATCTGCCGAATATGCGGCACGATCTATGCTTATGCAATTAAACGGAGCCATACTCTCATCGGGACATAACAGGCGACGCGCCGCCTCAACGGAGTTTACCTTAAGATAATCCTCATCTCCGAAAAGCAGATATTTTCCGGCTGTGGGCGCCTTTGTTTGTCGTCTGAAGTCGGAGTCTGTTATTATCGCATGCGCCATTAGGTGTCATCACTTTCGTTTTTGTTATCGTTGTTTTGGGCATCGGTTTTGGCATTCGCATCATTACCTGCATTTTTTTTGCATCGGCGACAAATGACAGCCCACACCCGATCCCAAATCCCGGGGTCATCGTCCTCTCGTTCATCAGCGGGTACGGATTTATAAATACTTATTATACCGTGCTCGTGCAGATTTTGAAAAAGCGCAAGCACTATGGGAACCAACAATATTCCCACGCCGCCGTACACAAAATTGCCGAAGAGCATAGCAAAAAGTGTAAGCAGTGGGTGCATTCCCACGGTATCTCCGACTATCTTCGGCTCTATTATCTGGCGTACGATACTTATGATGATCCACACTACCAAAAGACCGATGCCACGCCCCACGCTACCCGTAAGCATTGATATGATGGCCCACGGTACAAGTACGGTACCGGAACCGACAACCGGTAAAATATCGAACACGGCAACCGCAACGGCAATGCCGAATGCGTTTTTTTGACCTATACATATGAATCCTATAAAAAGCTCCGCAAAGGTAATCGCAAGGATTATGGCATATGAAGTTATGTACTTCCATATCACATGCCCGAGATGCTCAAACACCGTGCCTATAAACACTCGCCGCTCGTCGGACATTTGATGCGCTATAATTTTTTTAATGTGATCGTAGTCCATCAACATAAATGCGGTGGCAACGATGGTTATAACTATGTTTATAAGCATGGCGGGGACGGACGTAGCATAGGATCCGACAAACGTCAAAGCCTTACCGGAAAAATCCGAGATCGCGGTACTGAGAGCGGATATAATACTTGAAACGGTTTTATTGAGATCAATAGTACTGTCGGCATCAAAATTTTCAATAAGTTCGGAAATGCTTGCAGTCGCCTCTTTAATGGCAGGCGTAACCGTTTGGTTAAAGAAATCGGGAAGTTTTCCTATAAGCGAACCCACTGCTCCTACCAGTTTTACAGCCAACAGCACTGCCAAAAGTCCTATCGTACCGTAAAACAAAATTACAAACAACGCCGACGCCAGTTTGCGGTTAAGTCGCAAGCGACGTACGCAAAAGTTTACAAGCGGACGTAGAAGCAATGTTACAAGCAACGCTATCACAAACGGAAAAAGTGCGGGCAGAGCAAAACGCACCAAAAAAACCGAGAGACCGAAAATTATAATAAAAAATATAAAACGAATGATAAAACTTCTCTGTTTTTCAATATTCATGCGGTTGATCGTTTACTATATTTATTTTAACGCAATATGCTTTTGAGCTGCGCCTCGACCCCAAACCCCGACCTGAAACTATTACCCTATTATATATAATATCACAAAATCCACCTCACGTCAAGATTTTTAACAGTGCCGAACTTGCCTTGCCCGTAACGCAAAAATTCGGTCTCCCGCAAGCGGGAGACCGAATAATACTGCTTTTTCGGCTTATTCATTTTATCAATCAAGCATCTCAAGAGCATCTTTTTCATACTGGCGAGTATAGAGCGAGTGATAGTAGCCGCGGCGGTGCATAAGTTGCGCATGTTTTCCCTGCTCTATTATTTTGCCATCCTTAACAACGATTATAACATCGGCGTCGCGAACGGTGGAAAGACGGTGCGCAATAATAAAAGATGTACGACCGCGGGTCACCTTGGCAATGGCATTTTGAATTATCTGCTCGGTGATGGTATCAACGGAAGACGTTGCCTCATCAAGCACCAAAATGCGAGGGTCGGCGATAATGGCTCTTGCAAATGACAAAAGCTGTTTTTCGCCGGTGGAAAGCAGGTCTCCGCCCTCTCCGACCTCGCTGTCCAGCCCGCTATCCATGCGAGCCACAACGGCATCGGCGGAAACAAGCGCCAATGCGGCGTTTATCTCCTCATCGGTCGCATCCGGTTTACCGTAGCGAAGATTATCCCTCACACTGCCTGAAAAAAGATGCGGCGCTTGTAAAACATAGCCTATATTCGAGTGCAACCAAAGTTGCGAACGTTCCCTTGCGTCCTTGCCGTCTATCAGCACCTCGCCCTCGGTAGGCTCAAAAAAACGACAAACAAGGTTTACAAGCGTGGATTTGCCCGCTCCGGTCTCTCCCACTATCGCCACCTGAGTTCCCTGAGGCACCTTAAGGGAAAAATGCTCAAGCACCGTTTCATCTCCATCGGGATATTTAAAGGTCACATCGCGAAATTCTATATCTCCCCACAGTGGCTCCCAGTTTTCACGGTGCGGCTCAAAGGTGTCTCCGTATTTGGCAATCACCTCGGGGGTGTCGGTAACATCCGACTGTGTTTCAAGCAGACGGGTAACTCGCTCGATGTTGACCTGCGTGTTTATAAGGCTTGAAATGGCATCGATTATCCAAAGCAAGGGGTCCATAAGTCCCTGCGCGTAGGACATAAACGCCGAAAGCGTGCCCACTTTCATTGCCTGCTCGATTGTAAGCAAACCGCCGCGCCAAAGCACGAGAGCCAATGCGACATATGAGAAAAATGAAACAGACGACCACAGCAATCCGCGAAAACGCGCCGCATGGACAGAGGTATTTTTCATCTTTCCGGTATCCGCTTCGAATTCCGATACCATTTTATCCTCCACCACCAAAGTCTTAATCGTCTTGGCACCGGTGATTCCCTCGTTATAGTCGCCGGATATGCGGGAGTTAAGTTCTCTTATCGAACGGTTTAAGGATGTAAGTTTCCCGAGCGAGAATGCTATAAGCACCGCCGCGATCGGAACTATGGCAATAACCGCCAAGGCAAGTTTGGCGTTTATGCTGAGCATGACCACCACTGCGCCTATGATGTATGAAAGGTTCCAAACCGCATCCATAAACGACCATGACACCAACTCGCCTATGCGCGCCGTATCGCTCATTATCCTTGAGTGGATGTACCCTACGCTGTTTTGATTGAAATAGGAAAAGGACAGCGTTTGCAGATGGTCAAAACTGCGCTGTTTAAGATCGTGTCCCACGCTCACTTCAACACGCGATGCCATATAGGTGGAAAAGCAGTTGGCTCCCACCTGCACCACAAGCGTTAAAATATAAAGCCCTATAAACAGCGGTAAAGTGCCGACTACACCGGTAACTATATAATTATCGATGGCGTATTGCTGAAACAGAGGTATTACGATATCAACGGCACTGCCGAGAGCACCGAATATCGCCATTGCCAACAACACCTTATAATACGGCTTTATAAAGGGTAAAATGCGCCCAAGACCAAACCACGGCAATTTTACGTAGCTCTGTGATTTACTTTTTTGATTCACGCGGGGATCGCCGACCGCCGTGTTTCGATCCTCACCTTGCTTTTTTTCTTTGCTTTTGAGTTTTTCTTTATTGTCTTTCTTTTTCATGCCGTCACCTCCCCCGTTTTGTCGTCATCGGGGTCCGACATCTGTATTTCGAATATACGACGATATATACCGCCGTCTTTATTTACAAGTTCCTCATGTGTGCCGCACTCGGCTATTTTGCCGTGATCGAGAACTATTATATTGTCCGCATTCATCAGCGTGGCGGTGCGGTGCGAGATAAGAAACACGGTGGCTCCGCCGAGCTTGTCAGAGAGTGACGCACGAATTTTTGCGTCTGTTTCGGCATCAACGGCAGAGAGCGAATCGTCAAACACCATTATCGGCGCGCGCTCCGTCAGCATACGCGCAATGGCGGTACGCTGTTTTTGTCCGCCCGAAAGCGTTACTCCGCGCTCGCCCACAAAAGTATCATATCCATCCGCAAAACCGCAAACCGTTTCGTCAAAACACGCCACGCAAGCCGCCTCGCGTATTTCGTTCATATCAGCACCCGGGCTTGCTATGGAAATATTTTCGGCTATCGAGCGCGAGAAAAGATACGGTTCCTGCAAAACGATGCCTATATTGCGACGCAAGTGAGACGCGCGAATATCCGCTATATTTACACCGCCGATGGTTATACTGCCTCCGCTACCGTCGGCGGGAAGCTCGTAAAGACGATCCAAAAGATGCACAAGCGTTGATTTTCCGGATCCCGTACCGCCGAGAATACCTACGGTAGTACCCGCGGGAACGGTAAAGGATATATGCGAAAGCAGTTCGGAACAGCCGTCGTATGCAAAACTGACATCATTAAAGCAGATATCGCGGCGCATATCGGGCTCACACGCCCCCTCGCGGTCGCGTTCCGGCTCGGAATGCATGATATACCCCAAACGATCAATGGCAATGCTTGCCTTGCTCATCTCGGAGACCATGCGCCCGAGTCGCTTCATGGGCCACGTGAGCATTGAATTGTATGTAACAAAAGCGATAAACGAACCCGCGGTAAGTCTGCCGTCAAGACAGGCATAAACGCCGAGAACTATCATCATCATGACCTGCGCACCCGATATAAGATCGCTCATACCCCAAAATGCGGAAGTGTATTTCGAAAGTTTAAGATAAAGATCGCGATAATGTCCGTTTTGAGCGCGAAAACGCTCACGCTCGTATTTTTCGCGCCCGAAAGCGCGCACCACGCGCACACCGGTAAGATTCTCCTGCGCAATGGCGGAAAGCACACCGTCTGCCTCGTCGCATTCCTTAAATCCGGCGCCTATCCGCCGTCCGAAAACAGCGGAATACGCAAATATTACCGGCAGCGAGAGCGTAGCGGCAAGCGCCAGTTTTGTATCCATGCCGTACATGACGATAAGTGATACCGTAACCTGAATGACTATGCGAATGATAGACATAAGTTGTTCGGAAAGAAAATTCTTTACCATGTCAACATCCGATGTACAGCGTTGTATTATATCGCCCGTTTTGTTTTTCATATGCCATGCAAACGGCAGAGATTGTATTTTTTCGTATAGCATGTTGCGCATATGCTCAACAAGCGTTTCGGATGCCTTGGTGTTGAATATACGCTGAAGATACCGAAACACGCCGGCAACCAGCGCAACGCCGACGATAAGCAAAGCCATCTTCCAAAGTCCCGCACGAATCGCCTCCGTACCGCCCATAGCGTTAACTATTGCTTCAACGTATGAAGGCACATCTCCGCTCTCATCGCGCAATACCTTATCAACGGTAAAGCGAATAAGTTGCGGATTTAACATATCTGCTGCCGTTACGGCAAGAGAGGTGAGTATTCCCACCAAAAATAAAAGCTTTGAGCCGCGCATAAACTCAAAAAGCAAGCGTCGTGTTGAGCGGCTGTTTTGTTTTTTCATTTTGATCTCGGTGTCAACTTTCGCCGCAGCAAAAGTTCCCTTTCCCTGTATGTTTTCTTTTAGAATTTATAATTACATTAGTTATATATAAGCCATGCGTATTATTATATCACATTGCACACGCAATGTCAATCGAACTAAACCTTTGGTTTGAAACCGCAACGAGACTTTAAAACATTCGCGTATAAAAGAGCGAATTTCATTTTGTTTGGTGCGAAAAACCACCGATAATCTTGACACAATATATTTCTTATTATATAATATTATATAAAGGATGTATATCCGAATCAAATCATATATTAAATTACGGAGGAACAACATGAAAACGCACTTGACGAAGATTCTTGCCGCAATACTTGCGGTAACCCTGCTTTTTTTATGCCTTTCAGCATGCGCAACTCCTCAAAGCGGCGGCGATGATACCACAACGTCCATAGCAAGTTCGGACACCGCCACGCCCGAATCCACTGCCGACCCTGCCGAACAGCTCTCTCTCCCGGAGGATCTGAACCTCGGAGGTGCAACCATGGGCGTGTTGTACTGGTCGGACGTCGAAAACCTTGAATTTTTCTCCGCCGATCCGCAAAATATAATCGACAAAGTCGAAGACGCCATCAACCGACGTAACCGTATGGTTGAGGATCGCATGCAAGTGACCCTCGATTTTATCCCGCAAAAAGGTAATGCCGGTAACCTTAAATCCTTTGTTTCGTTTATAGATTCAAGTATACAATCCGGCGACCGGTCATTCGACATCATAGCCGGCTACAGCCAAACCATGGCAAACGCCGCATACAATAACTATCTCTATGATCTGAATTCCGTGGCGCATTTGGATCTCGAAAAGCCTTGGTGGCCCTCTCTTCTTACAAAAGAAGCGACCGTTAACGATAAGATATTCTTTGTTTCGGGCGACATATCCACAAATCTGCTTTACATGATGTACACGGTATTCTTTAACAAAGAGCTGATCGCCACCCGCACGGATCTTACATCACCCTATACGCTTGTTGCCTCAAACGAATGGACGATCGATAAGCTGATAGAGATGTGCACGGATTTTTACCGCGACACCGACGACGTTCAAGACAAATCGGACGGAGATCAATACGGTCTCGTCCTTCCCAAACTTGCCATAGACGCACTCTTTTACGGCGCGGGTATGCGCACCACGGAAAAAACGGAAGACGGTTCTCTTGTTATCGCGGAATCGTATTTCGGTGAAAAATCGCAATCTTTGCTTGAAAAGCTTGAGCGCCTGTGCTATGATACCGACGATGGACTTTGGTGCGGTAGTACCGACATATTCGCTTCGGGACGTGCGCTGTTCCATATTGACCGCGCCGTCAGCGCTATAAAGCACTTCGGCGGTGATGTGGAAGTGGAGTTCGGCGTAGTTCCCACGCCGAAGTGGGACGCCGATCAGGACGCCTACTACACCTGCGCCGGTAACCCATTTACGCTTTACGGCATAGTTACCAACTCGTCCGATCCCGACATGGCAGCCGCGGTGCTTGAATGTTGGGCGTACAATGCCTATAACATCACAACCCCCGCCGTATTTGAAGTATCGATGAAAACACGTTACGCCAAGGACAGCGAAAGCGCGCAAATGTACGATCTTATACGTGACGGCGTTACATTTGACCTTGGCCGAATTTACGGCATCACTATGCAAGATCTCACCCAAACTCTTTACCGCAACGCCATGACCAACCGCAGCGAATGGAGCCGCATCAAGATAAGCAAAGGCAAGATACTCAGCAATCTTCTTGAGGGTGTAAACGAAGCTTACTACAAATAAAAAAAGCCAAACCGCGCCGAGCATTATAGCTCGGCGCGACCTTTTTGTTTTTCATGTTTTCGTTAATAAGCCCCAAAGCAAACAAAAGCGTGAGCCGTGTTGTGTGCAACATTACACGTCCGGAGATCGATACTTGTGATAATGTTTGTATTTTGTGTGATATCCTTTCCCACCTTGCATGCCGCGATATGTATAATTATATCATAGTTGCAACACTCGCCGAACACGGCTCCTCATTTGCGGCAATAGCCGAACTGCTTGCCCCAACTGTGCTCAGAGCTTGTATTTGCGAGAAGAAAGGAAAAATCAAAATGAAAAAGATCACAAAGTTATCGGTACTCCTTTTGACGCTTACCCTGCTTGCGGCATTTTTCGGAGCTTGCACGGACAATACTCCGAGCGGCGACGACAGCACGACATCCGCTGCCGACACTACCGCCGCAGTTGACACAGAGGATACATCCGCCATGCTCTCAATTCCCGAACACGTCACACTCGGAGGCGATACGATGGGAGTGCTTTATTGGTCGGACGTTGAAAACCCGGAATTTTTTGTTGAAGAAACAAACGAAAAAATCGACAAAACGCTTGAAGCAATAAAAACTCGCAATGCGCAACTTGAATCGCGCATGGATGTAAAGCTTGATTTCATTCCGCAGGCGGGAAACCAAGGCAAACTTGAAAGTTTTGTTTCCTACATAGCATCAAGCTACAAATCAGGCGATCACTCCTTTGATATTATCGCCGGTTACAGCCAAACGGTTGCCAACGCCGCATACAACAACTACTGTGCCGACCTAAACACCCTTGATTACATTGATTTTGAAAAGCCTTGGTGGCCATCACTGCTCACTAAAGAAGCAACCGTTAACGGCAAGCTTTACTTTGTTTCCGGCGATATCTCCACCAACCTCCTCTACATGATGTACACCGTCTTTTTCAACAAGGATATGCTTGAGACGCACCCCGATCTGCGCTCGCCCTACGAGCTTGTTGCCTCAAATGAATGGACGATAGACAACATGCTTACCATGTGCCAAGGCTTTTACAGCGACAGAGATTCAAGCGGTACACAAAGCGCCGATGACACTTTCGGTCTTATCCTGCCCCGCCTCGGACTTGACACTTTCTTTTACGGTGCGGGACTTCGCACAACCGACAAAAATGCCGACGGCACACTTGTTGTTTCCGACAGCTATTTCAGCGAAAAAGCAGAGGATCTTTTGCAAAAGCTCGGAAAAGTTTGCTTTGATTCAAACGACGGTTACTGGACAGGCAAACCCGAAATTTTCGCCGCGGGCAACGCATTGTTTTACTGCGACAGAGCAGTACGCTCTATCAAGAACCTCAGCGACGTTTCCTTTGATTTCGGCGTTGCACCCGCGCCGAAGTGGAACTCCGACCAAGAGGCATACTACACTTGCGCGGGGAACCCATTTACCCTTTACAGTGTAATGGGCAACTCTACCCGCCCCGATATGGCAGCCGCCGTACTTGAATGTTGGGGCTACCAAGCCTACAACACCACCACTCCCGCCATTTTTGAGATAACCATGAAGATACGCTTTGCCAAGGACAGCGAAAGCGCCAAGATGTACGATATGATACGCGACGGCGTTACCTTTGATCTTGGCAGAATATACGGTCTTACAATGAAAAACCTCACCCAATCGCTTTACCGCAATGCCATGGCAGACCGTTCTTCATGGACCGCACGCCGCGCCATGTACACATCTCAGATGGAAACATACCTTGTCGGAATAAACGAAGCGTACCGATAAAACATCATACGAAAAAACAATGCGCACCGCATAAAACAATTCACCGATATCCGTGCCCAAAGGTTGCGGATATCGGTGAATATTTGTTTTCGGTGTGATCATCCGCCCAAAAGCGACTCGATAATGCCGCCGATAAGGCTTACCGCCCCCGTCATGAACATAACAAGGATCGGGTTTTGTTTAAATTTGCGTATTAAGAGAAACGCCGCGATAAAAGTACAGATACCGAGCAGGTTTAAATCAGCAACCGATACGATTGAGGCACTGCCTGCCATATTGATAAATATCTTAAGCCCCGCCGAAGCTATAAGTGCCACAACCGCGGGACGTAGACAAGAGAGCACGCTTTGCAATGCCGGGAGAGAGCGATATTTAAAATAGATCATCCCAAGCACCGACACAATAATAAGAGAGGGCAGAATACACCCGAACGTGGCAGCTATCGCCCCCGGAACACCCGCTATACGCAGCCCTACAAATGTTGCCGAATTAACGGCAATGGGACCGGGTGTCATCTCCGCTATCGTCACAAGATCGGTAAATTCGCCGATAGACAGCCAACCGTTTTGCTCCACGGCAAGCGATTGAATAAGCGGTATTGCGGCATATCCGCCGCCGATGCTGAAACTGCCTATCTGTAAAAAGGCAAGAAAAAGCTCAAAAAGTATCATTTGCCCTCACCTCCCGCAGATCTGCGCCGACGTGCAAGCAAAGCGCGGCAAACTCCGCACATTCCGGCGGCAAGTATGACCCATATCACGTTGACATTAAGGAAGAACACCGCGACAAACGCCGCAGGCATTATAACCATTGCCCAAGCATCGCGCTCTTTTATCGGCTCGGCGCCGAGTCTGCAAACAACATCGCATATCACCGCAGCCACACCAGATTGCATACCGTTCAGCACAAGCGCCACATACTTATTCGTCGCAAAAGCGGAATAAAACAGCGATATCACTCCGAGTATCAGCATGGGAGGAATAATTGTTCCAAGCACCGCCGCCAGCATTCCGAAAAAGCCACCCACACGCCAACCGACCAAAATTGCGGCATTTACGGCAATGGCCCCCGGAGATGATTGCGCTATGGCGGTCATATCCAGTATTTCACTGTCGTCTATCCAGTGAAGTTCGTCGGCAAAACGCCGTTTCATAAAAGTAACTATAACAAAACCACCGCCGAAAGTACATGAACTTATGTATAACATACTGTAAAAAAGAGTCCATATACGCCGGAGCTTTGAATATGCGTCTTTGCCGCTCGTCGCAGTCGTTTCGCGGTTCAAATCGCCATCAATATCCGAAATCTTGTTTTTTGACTTCTTCATTGGTCGCCATTCCTTAAAGATTTTTTTCGCAATCGCACGCTCACTTGCGCGCGGCATTTACAAACTCGAAAAAGAGCGCCGCATGTGCGGAAAATTCCGCTGCCAAAAGTTCGGGGTGCCATTGCACTGCCAAAAGGAATCGTCCCGCCTCGCGAGTTTCCATTGCCTCTATAGTTCCGGAGGCATCGCAGGCACGACCTGCCACACAAAGCGTTGGCGCCGGCGTTTTTATCGCTTGGTGGTGAAAGCTGTTTGCCATAATGCTGTCACCTCTCACTATTCCGTGCATGCGCGTCCCGCGCTCAACGCACACCTCATGTGTTGCCACTCTGCCCGGCTCGCTTTGCCTGTGTGCGGGTATATCCTGATAAAGCGTGCCACCCAATGCCACATTTATCGATTGTATGCCGCGGCAGATACCGAATATAGGCTTACCCGTGGGATATACCGCCGAAAACAGCGCCATTTCAAATGCGTCGCGCGCGGGATCTATCTCCACGGTATCGTTAAGTTTTTCCTCACCGTAAAGCACGGGATCAACATCCACACCGCCCGCAAACAAAAAGCCGTCAAGTTTGGCATATTCGGCTATCACCGCGCCGTCCGTTGTATACGGCAGAAAAAACGGAATTCCGCCCGCACGAAAAACCGATTCGGCATACGCCGTGCTCATTTTTATCTTTCCGTCACCTATCGACGGCGCTATCCCGATAACGGGACGGCTTAAGTTGTCCGTTGACATTCAGCGTTCAAACCTTTCATGATATGATTTTCCCAGCGCACTCCAAACCGCGGGTACGATGATAAGCGCAGCCGCAAGCTCGATAACGCCGTTGATACCGACAATGGTCATTATTATCGAATCAAAGAGTTCGGCAATAGAGGTATCTCCGGTTGAACCGGTAAAATGCAAAAGCGATAAAACAAGAACGGTATTTGTAAGCGTACCCGCCAAAGTTGCGAGTATTACAGCCAAAAATCCGCGTCTTCCACTACGCTTTTCACCTGCCACGGCGGAGAACACCAAAGCCGTGACTATACCGACGATTATACGCGGCAAGACAGAAATGATAGGGTTTTGAAAAGGAACGTTTCCCGGACCCGGATTTAAAAAGGCAAGCACCAAGCAGGTACAACCCCAAATGCCGCCGATAACGCCGCCGTACTTCCACCCGAGAAATACAGCCGCAATCATTACCGGTATATGTAGAGTGGTTATGGCAATACCTCCCGGCAGATATTGAATATATCCCGTGTACGGAACAAAAGTCATAACTATAATTATGGCGGCAAATACCGCCGTCAACACCATCTTTTTTACATTTGTTCGTTTTTTTTGCATGTCGTTACCCCTGCATGATTGTTTTATTTTTTCTTTGTTACTCCCACTTAAAACTGCATTGCGGTTACGCGTTATATCGCCGACCAATACTGTGAAAGTCAAAAAACTACCTATATTATATTACATTTCAAGTTCAAAATCAACACTCGCAAATCGTTTTTTTAACACTCAAAGGAATTATGTATGTTTTGATCAGTTTGTTATTGATTTTCGCCTTAAGTTGTTATATAATATAACATGTAGCGAGCGCATATCACGTTATTGCGATCGACAAGACATGAAAGGAAGCCCGGGCTGTCGCCCGGACAAACAGATGATAATGAGACTCGGAACCTCAACAAACATGTTTAACCGCAAGCGCGGATCCAATACAAAGCCCTCCTATGCCGAAAAACTGGAGGCTGTAGCCCGCGCGGGCTTTGATTCGGCGGAAATACACTTTTGCGACTCGGTACGTCCCGAATGGCACGATCAACTTGCCGGCGATGATTGGGAGCGCTCCGTAGATGCCGCCGCCGAGACGGCAGCGGCGCATTCGCTGCCCGTAGTGCAAGCCAAAGCGCCTTATCTATCCGCGGCATTTGTAAAAGGATATCAACCGAGCGAAGATGATATGACCAACCTTTGCGAAATGCTTCGCCGATCGGTTGCGGCATCGGCAAAGCTCGGAGTAAAAAATTTGATCCTGCAACCGCTTAACGACACAGTAAACTGTGAATACGATACAGCAGTTGAGCTTGCCACCAACCGCGATTTTTACGCGCCGATAGTTGAGCTTTGTATGAAAAACAATATCGGCGTGGTATTTGAAAATACCTGCAAATCACCCGCTCTCGGTTTGCGGCGCACATACGGTGAAAACCCCGAAGATCTTATGGCGCTTGTTGACTTCTACGGAGACCCCCGCGTGGGTATTTGCTGGAACTTCGGTCATGCCAACTTTATGATATCCGATCAGCCCCGCGCCCTGCGCAAAGTTGGCAACCGCCTGCATGCCACACATCTTGAAGATAACCGCGGCATGGTGGATTCTCACCTTATCCCATTTGTCGGCGGTAATATAAAGTGGGAGCGCATAGTCCCCTGCTTGCGCGAGATCGGCTTTGACGGCGACATGATATTGGACGCCCCAAGCTACACTCGCGACTTTCCCGAGGAGCTTAAAGACGAAGCTGTAAAATTCGCACTGACCGCCGGCAGATATCTTCTCTCACTTTGATACCGCAAGCTGTTTTCGATTTATAATATCAGGAGGTCTCTATGCAGTCAGATAACAAAATCGGCGCCGCTCAACACAAAAAAAGCCCGGGCAGTATTGTGGCGGTCGTGCTGTTGGCGATAATGGTCTCCCTGCCTATAATACTTTCACTGACGGCGGCGATATATTACATACTCGGTCCCGCCGAGGGTTACCTGCACGCCGATTGCTCGGATTCGCTTTATTGGGCAAACGCCTCCTATGAATCCGGCAGCGTGTTTGATCCGACCTACCGCTATGCAGCGCTTCTGCCCTTTTCCGCTCAGCTTTGGATGACACCGCTTGTAGCAGTGTTCGGATTCACCATGACGGCGCAAAATATCGGAATGATAATTTTTGTTTTGGTATTTGCCGCCTCGCTGTTTTATTTTTGCTACCGCGCAGAAATGAGCCTTGGATGGTGCACACTTTCCGTCGGAGTAACGCTTTTGGTACTCTGCTCCTCCGACAAACTGCGCGAGATAATGTTGGGACATGTAATATATTACAGTCTCGGTCTTGTGCTGTTCTTTTTGATAGCGGGACTCTCGCTTGCCGTCTCCAAACACGGCACGGCGCTGTTGCAAAACAACTCGCACGAGCGCTATCCTTATGCACGCGTCGGCTTTTGGATATCCCTCGGATTTTTGATATTTGTTTCCGCGGGAGCCGCAACCGACGGCTCGCAGATACTGGTACTCTCCACCCTGCCCGCACTCGGCGGCGTAGCGGCAGAACGCTTTTTTTCGGGGCGCAGACGGCTCCTATCACGCCAAAACGCAGGCGCGCTTATCGCTATTCTCGGCATTATTGCGGGAACACTCTCCGGTACCGTTGTACTGAAACTGCTCACTGCCGATTCCATCTCCGCCGATAAATATACGGGTGCGTATTCCGTATTTCAAAGCTCCTCAAAATGGCTCGACAGCTTTCATAAATTCTTTCAAAGCTATTTTGAACTGCTCGGCATCAGCGTATCGGACGGAGCCGCACTTATAAGCACAGAGTCCGTCGGAGTGATACTTCGCATAGCCTTAGCGATATTTTTGCTTGTTCTCCCGTTTGTGATGCTCCTGCTTTACCGCAAGCTTTGTTACCGCGGCACACGCGTTATGCTATGGGGACATGTGATCCTCAGCGCGGGCTTGATGTTCGGATTTATCTGTGGAAAACTCTCAAACGCCAACTGGCGGCTTACCCCCATGATAGGCACCGGCGTTCTGCTTGCCGTTTTTGCCGCACGAGAGCTATCTCACGCGGGGCGCGCCAGACTTTTGGCGGCAGGGGAAGTCAAAGCCAAACCATCCGATGATCTCGCACCCGAACATTGTCCCGCCGAGACGGATGACATCGCACTCGGTCGCGTTGAGCTGCGGTCAGGCATGTTGATTGCATGTTTTTTGTGCTTTGCCGCGCTTATCTCTTGGGGCGAAATAATGAAAATGCCCTCCGATTACGGCAGAAACAACGAACTGCATCAACTTTCGGAATATTTACAGGAAAACGACCTCGAATACGGCTACGCCACATTTTGGCGTTCAAATGCCATAACACTTCTTTCCGATTCCAAAGTCAAGGTGCGCGAGGTGTTGGCATCCTCCTCACTCGGCATCGTTACAGACTACTACCAATCCAGCACACGCTGGTATGACGAATCGGAACACGAAAAATACGATAAGTATTTCGTCTTGCTATCATACAGCGAATATTCGGCTGTTTGCAACACGGATATGTGGCAGACAATTACCTCCAGCTCCCTCATAGAAGAGCTTGAATACGAGGGATATTACGTCTTTGTATTTTCCGAGGATCTTGACCTCAACGCCACCGGCATAGATTGGCGATGATAAATAAAACATTTTGCCCGAAGTGCTTGGCGCTTCGGGCATTTTTATCGTTACATATCAGATTATTCCAAGCTTTGTAAGCTCCGCAAGAAATTCTTCGGTATCACGCAAAGCGTCCGCGGGTTCCACCTCGTACTCCCCGCAAAGCAGCGCGGCAAGATAAGCGGCATCTTCGGCATCGGGGAGTTTATCCCACAAAAACTCGGCGGTCTCGTTTAGAGTTATCAGCCCCCTGAC
>CAZISZ010000019.1:0-18112 GCA_964542035.1 uncultured Ruminococcus sp.
CCATTCAACGTAGTTTAAACGCTCACCTTATATCAAAGCGCGCCGGGACGTTAAAAACGTCTCCCCCGAGATGTTTTTGCCCCAACCGCCGGTGGACGCAACAAGCGCCGACACATCGGCGGACCGTTTTTTGACATATTAAGCGATTATAATTCAGTGTATTATTATATCACTCCAAACAAGCCGTGTCAAGGGATTGTGCGAAAAAATTCAAAAATTATTTTCGTGCAACGTATATTTTTCAAGTTCATTGTAAAAAACTCGCCGCCGTAACGCACTGTATGAATAATTCTTCCGCGGATGGGATAATAATCCGCAAAGATCCATTCTGCATACCGCACCGCGTCAACGCCGCCGTATCGCGTATATCAAGCGGCTTTCAAATCATATGCATATATACCGAAACAACCGCGATGTTTTTACACCGCATTCGTTTTAGCAACTTTGCGCAACCGTTAGGCTTTAATTCGACACCCCCGCCCGCCTGCGGACATCAACCGTACAACGGAGTTTTATTGCACATATTTGTATATAAGGAAAGGAACACTCTATGAACGGCGAAATACTTAACCGACAAAACAACAATCGTCCCGATTGGGAGGAACGAGCGGCAAAACTTTTTTGCCTTTTATGCGCCGCCGCCGGCATATATCTGACATGTAAATATCTGCTCGGCATTGCCCTGCCCTTTTTGATCGCGTGGCTTGTGGCGTCTGCGGCATTGCCGATAGCTCGGCGCCTGTCGTTACACACCCGCATACCGCCGCGGGTTTGCATATCTTTAACCGTTCTCGTTATTTGGACTCTGATATTCACATTGACGGCAATGGCAATAGAGCGCGCGGCAAGCGAGTTGGGTTCGCTGATATCGGGCAGCGGAGGCAGCACCGATGCGATCGGCGGCATATTAGGTCGAACCATGGAGTGGTTCGATTCGCTCGGCTCCCGTCTGCCCGTTCTTTCACACTTGCGCGATCGCGAAGAGTTTGCTGATTTTTTTGACGGCTTGGACACCGCCATGGGCAGTATTGCGGGCAAGCTGTTGGGGGAGTTAACATCAAAACTCCCCGCTCTTGCCGCTTCGGCGATAGGAGCGATGCCCTCCATCCTTTTGGCACTCACCGTTGCCGTAATATCCGCCTTTTACTTTGCGCTCGATCACAGTAGAATTCTCAACGCCGTCACCGCCATACTGCCTCAAAGTATCCGCGGCAGCATTCCCGAATTACGTCGTCGCGCCGCCGTGACCGCCGCCGGATATATAAAAGCTTATCTTATAATTCTTGGTATTACACTCATTCAACTCTATATAGGCTTTTTGATACTGGGGGTAGACTACGCCTTCATACTTGCCGCGCTTATATCGGTCATTGATATTCTCCCCGTGCTCGGAATAGGCACGGTGCTTATACCTTGGGGCGGAATAGAGATCATGCTCGGCAATCCCGGACGAGGAATAGGTCTTATCGTAATATTTGCCGTAATCGAGATCATTCGGCAATTTATCGAGCCGCGCATAATCGGGCGTACACTCGGAATACACCCCCTGTTGACGCTGACGGCAATGTATATAGGCATTTCTGTATTCGGCGTGGCGGGAATAATCATAGGTCCTCTGTTGGCGCTTGCTCTCCGCGCCGCGGCGGACGCGAAGGTCAACACGGAAGCGGATAACATGCATTCGCAAAACGCCGCGTCACCGCCGCGGCGACCGCAGAAATAAAAAAGCACCCGATCGTTCGGGAACCGCCGACGACCGGGTGTTATGTATATTTTTTAGGTACGCCGCGGTCATTGCATAGTATTTGTAATTCCGCGCAAAAGTGCCGACAGTGCCGGATCGATATTTTCGGGTGTGCCGAAGATAATGTATGTTCGCCCTCCCGAGCGGTCACACTCCTCGTACGCCGCTATCTCATCGTCGCGAACAACAAGTTCCGGGGCTATGCGCCTTGCCGCCGTCACGGCATTCTCGCCCGGCTCGGCGGTTATCACATCGCCGCACTCAATGCCTCCCGCCGTCATTGCCTCAAACAGGCGCTTCGGCGCAGAATCGGACGGCAACCACACGATATTTACACGCCTACCGAATACGCGTTCGGCGTATTTTATATCCGAAATAAGCGTATCAAACAGTACCTCTCTCTGTGCGGCCGTCCACGCTGTATCGGTAAGTTCCGACGGAACAGATGCCATAACCGCCGCAGGTTTGATAGACAGCACCCTGCCGTGACAATCGGCGGGCGTTTTGCGAATCCCCGCCGCCACAGCATCGTCGTCTATTTCAAACCCCGCACGACGCATTGCGCGAACGGCATCAATGGCGGCGCATGCCGAATCGATAAGCGACAAAAACACCGATGGCAATCTCACCTCCACTCCGCGATAACCGAAAGTAAATCCCGCAAAGGAAAAAGAATGTATCTCCGGTCCGCCGAGAAGCCCCAGCTTTGCGGCAGTGGTCAAGCGGCATCCCGCCGCGGCGCAACGATCTATTATCGCGCGCTGTACTTCGGGGCGCTGTGCGGCGCTAACAGTCTCATCGGTATTTTTTTGTATGGTGTTTCTTAGCAGAATAGACGGATCCTCCGAAACAGCTCCCAATATCACCACCGATGCCGGCGGAAGCAGTTTTTGCGAAAGATACGGCAGATCGGTAACGTCTGTTATCAACACATCTGCATCAACGGAACGGCAAAAAGACATACCGAGCGCCACGAGCGCCTCGTAACGACCGATCCCGGCTATTTCCGAATCCGACCTCACCGCCTTCGACATGGCGGTGATCATTGTTGCCATCTCGCTAACCGACGGGTGCGCACCGTTCACCCACAGCGGCTTGAGATTTCCCGAAAACGGCGCGCCGAAAGAAAGACGCACCGACGAGATTCCCGCCTCGGTAAGGATTGCATTAAACTGCGCCGCGGTATGACTTGCATATAGTCCCGCACAGCAAACATGGAATATCCTGCGCGCCGTGTTATCCGTCCCCATCGTAAGCAGGAGCGAACTCAGCCTTGCCGTTGCTCCCACATCGTTTTTAACCGGTAATTCCCTCATATATTTTTCTGCATTGAGTGGTGTCATTGACGCCCGCCTTTCAGTTGCGAAAACCGCACCTATGCCATTCGGTTTTTCGATTTTTCGCTTACATCATAATGCTTTCATCATACATTGTATTTATCGTTCGTAGCCGTTCTCCGCGCCTGCGCTGTTATCAGACTATATCCGGCAATGCCGCGGAGGCATCCGCGTCTCCCGCCAAAAAGCGGCGCAACGTCAAATATTCCTCTCGTCGCCGCGCAAGTTCGCCTTCGGTCACCGACTTTTCGCGCACCGCGCGCAGCAATACGTTTTTGGGCGTATCATCGGGATCGGTCAACTCAAGCGCCGAAACATCGTACCCCTCGGCTGCAAGACGTGCAAGTCTTGCAGCGTCTGTGAGCACATCGCACAGTTTACGCGACAAAAAAGGATGCTCAGTAACAAATGAAAGCTCGGGGCAATCGATAATATTGGCAAGCGCATGGTGACAGCACGGAGTGGAGAGTATCACCTCTGCGCGCCACTGAGCAGCCTTGGTCAGCACAATATTGGTTGCCACATCGCAAGCATGGAGAGATACCACAAGTTGAGGCGATCCGCGCTCCTTGCTGTCGTATTTCCAAACATCGCCGCAGATAAATTCAAGTCCGTCATATCCGAGCCGCCCCGCCACATCGGAGCAATATTCTATCACATCAGGCTTCAGATCCACACCGGTCATGCTGACGCGGCGACCGCGCATTACCGCAAAATAATGGTATACGGCAAATGAAAGATAGCTTTTCCCGCAGCAAAGATCGCAAATGCGCAACACTCCTTCTTGCGGCAGGCGCGGTTCTATATCGCGGATATGTTCGAGAAAACGGCATATCTGCCTAAACTTAGGCTGTTTTTTGTCGTACACGCGCCCATCCGGCGAACTGACTCCGAGTTCGCGCAAAAAAGGCTCGTCTCCGCGCAAAAGTCTGTGTTTTGCACGATCATTGCCCTCTGCCGGTCTTCCCTCTACGCCGGCAACCGCGGCAGCCTCAACGGCACGCGCCACGGCGCTCTCGCCGATTATGGCACATCGCCCCTTGGCGTTCGCACGATATTCGCAACTTGTCCCCGCGGGGGCGGAAAGTATAAGGTTAAGTCGCAGATAACCGTCTATTATATCGCATATAGCGGAAACATCGTCCTGAGGCAGATTCTTTTGCAGAGCTTTACCGTCACGCATAAATATCTCTGCCTGTATCATTCTCATCCCACCTATCACCGCCGTGCGCAGGGAGGCGTTTTTAACATCTCCTGCCATCGGCATCGAAAGGGTGCATTTCTTTATTATTCCCGCGGCAGAAGCACGAGAGATTAACTCCGCCATGCGAAGTTTGGTACCGTTTTTGGAATCGTCTGTCATGGTTTTCTTTTCGTTTTGTTATTTTTTCTTTTTTCCGTAATTTGCGTTTTTGTTCACACGGCGGCGACGGACGTTTGCCGTGTTTTTTTCGTCAACCGTATTTTCCGCCGCTTCAATGTCGGCGTCGCTGAGCCTTTGAATTTCCTCCGATTTTTCGGACGGCACGTCGTGATTCCACGGAAAATTGATCTTGTGTTCCGTACCGGCATAGATTCGTTTAAAGTTTTCTCTATGCATAAATAGGATAAGCACAGTAATAAACACCGCAATGGGCATTCTCATTCCCGCTACGCCGCCGTTACCGAACATCACCGCGTATACGCCGCTCAGTACCATGGGATACAACAGTGCCGCCATCCCGGATGCCATAGACACCATACGAGTGCCGAGAAGCACTATAGCAAAGATGATGATAAGCAAAACAAAAACAAGCGGCTCGGTCAAAAGTATCATCGTTGCTGCCGCAAGCACACCCTTGCCGCCGCGAAACTTATAAAATACGGGAAACATGTGACCTATAATACAAAACATACCCGCAAGGTACGCGCCCATGTATCCCATGCAGATATAGCCCAAAAGCACAGCCGCAACTGTTTTTCCCACATCTCCCGCAAGAGTCAAAAGTCCGCCTTTTTTACCGAAAGTTCTAAACATGTTGGTCATGCCCGCATTGCCCGAACCATGACGGCGCACATCATCTCCGAACACGGAGCGAGATACTATAACAGCGGAGCTGATACTGCCAAGCAAATAACCGCACACCGCGCACACAAGTATCGGCGGTATCTCCCAGAGGAGCAATGCGACGCCGCCGACGTTGAAACGCTCTGTAAGCAGACGGTAAAGCCCGCCGGAAATTATTATATCCATTTAATCTTCCCTTTCTTGCGATTAACCGCGTTCCGTTTGTCAAAGACAAAAAATCGAACAGGTTACACCGCCTCATATTAATTATATCAATTCTGCGCCGTATTGTCAATATTTTTTACATCATTAATCACCGTGGCAAACCGCGTCAAAGACAAAATAAAAAAGCGGCGAATCGTTTCATCGCCGCCACGGCATCCGTGGGGATACCGCACTTTTTATTTTTCAAATATATTATTTTTCTCGCTCTCCGCCGGATCCGAAAGATACGGAGTGTACATCATGATGGCAGAGTTTTTTATAAGCAGATTATCCTCCAAAAGTTCATTTGTTTCGACATCATATACGCGTCGCCATAGCTCATTGCGGCGTGTGTATCCGCCCCAGTACTCATGGCGCATCTCATGATTTCGTTCCGTCACTTCAAAGCGATAACGCGGCGGCGCCGAACATCGCAACTCCCCCTCAAGATACTCGTCCCCCACATTCAGACAGAGCTGATAATCGTCATTGGTATCATTTCTTATCATAAGGTCGATATGCGGATATGAGCAAGTCGCACCGCTTGCAAAGGGTTGGGTGCGATTTGAATCCGGAAAAACATCGTATCCGTGCCTGTGGCGCTCGATAACGGTAAGAGGCGAATGTATGACCATCCAAAAAATAAGATTTGACAGCTGACACATTCCGCCGCCGATACCTGCCGCAAAATTGCCGTTACGCAGTATCATTCCCTTTTTGTAACCGCGAAATCTTGTCGGCATACCGATGAGATACCAATAACTGAACACCTCACCGGGATGAATAACAATACCATTAAGCTTTTTAACACCGAGGCGCAGATTGGTTATTTTGTTATATTGCATCCACATATCAACATCCTTAAGACGGCGCAACATCGGGGTTTTATGTGTGAAATATGTGTACGGCAGCGGCTCGGTTTGCCGTTCGCGCGCAAAAACGTTCTGCATTTTCAACCACAATCCCCATCTGCGCAGACCGTAATAGACGGTGCCGAGTTTGATACGCAATACCGAACGTTTTATCGGCTTTTTTACGGTTTCAAAATTTTCGATCATTTCAAGGACTCTCCTCTCATATTTCGGTCAATCGTCAAACCGAGTTTTACAAAATGCAGCCCGCGCGATATCTCGCATCCGTACCGATGTTTTTGCGGCAACTCCCGCCGAAAAGCGGATATTAATTTATAGTTTTATACAATTCAATTATAGCACAAGCATCGAACGGTGTCAACGTATCATACGCCGCCGTAATGAAATGTACGAATTTTTTTGTTTTTTTCAAAAAAAGGGTTGACAAACAGTTCGATTTGTGATATTATATATAAGCACCAAGGAAAAGTAAGCTTTTCCGCGGGCTTTGCGTCGTTAGCTCAGCTGGATAGAGTGTTTGGCTACGAACCAAAAGGCCGGGGGTTCGAGTCCCTTACGACGCGCCAATAAAAAAGCAACACCTATGGTGTTGCTTTTTTATTTTTCCCGCAACTTAAATCCCCAACAAGGTCCTTTACGGTCTTGTTGGGGATTTTTATGTTTGTTGCCGTTCGCACATCGACGCGCGATTCTAACGGCGGTTGTTATTTTTCCTCGGCAAGAGTTACAAACTCGTCTATCAGCTCAACGAAATAGTCAAGACCGCGGCGCCAAAAATCCGGATCGGTAAGGTCGATTCCCGCAATAAGCGCCGTGTCCTCCACCGAGTTAACCGTAGTCGCATGCAGAAGCTTTTTATACAGCGGAATAAAGCTCTCTCCCTGCTCCTTGTACTTTGCAAACAGTCCCTGAGCAAAAAGTCCGCCGAAAGCATAGGGCCAGTTATAATAACTGAGTCCCGCAGAGTAATAGTGACTCTTGCAGATCCACATATATTTATGCATGCAATTCTCGTCAAGTCCGTCGCCGTATGCCTGTTTTTGCGCGTCAAGCATCAGCTCGCAAAGCTTATCCGGGAACATAAATCCATCCTCGCGCGAATCGATAACTGATTTTTCAAAGAGATAGCGTGAATAGATATCGCAGATTATCTGTGTTGTATCCGACAGTTTGCCGTTGAGGAGCGCAAGTCTTTGGTCGCGTCCCTCGGCGTGCGAGAGCGCATAGTCCATAGTAAGCACCTCGTTGAAGTTTGAGGCAGTCTCGGCTACCGGCATCGAATAATCGGTATTGAGCGCCCTGTGATCTCTGATGCAATAGTTATGGAACGCGTGACCGAGTTCGTGAGCCAACGTCATAACATCGGTAAATCTGCCGCCGAAGTTGGTAAGAACTCTTGATTGCTGTATCGAGTGCAGACCCATACAGAACGCACCGCCGCGCTTGCCGTCGGCGGGGAAAAAGTCGATCCATTCCTCGGCAAATGCGCGATCGACCATTGCTGCCAGCTCACTGTCGAACGGACGGAAGACCTCGGCAAGATATTTCCTCGCGTCTTCGGGGGTGTATTTGCTGTCGTCATTGCCCACAGGCGCAAAAAGATCGTACCATGGCAGTCCGCCATCGTGACCGAGCATTTTTGACAGCGCACGCAGGTAGCGTCTGAAATGCGGCATATATTCAACCATTGCGCCAAGCAAAGCATCCAGCGTTTCGGGCTTCAGCCTTGAATTGTGCAAAACCTTTGCCATGGGCGAATCAAATCCGCGCAACTGCGCCTCGGTTACAGCCTGCATCTTTATGCTGTTAAGGGCAAAGGCAACGCTGTCTTTGATCTTTTCATAAGACGCCATTTCCGCCTCGTATGCGCTGCGACGTACCGCCGGGTCGTCCTCATATGCCATATTGCGAATATCCGAAAGATTGGTAACGCCGCCGTTGTACTCCACCTTGACGGTAGACGTCAGGTGATCGCGCAAATCGCTCCATGCCGAGCCGCCGGAGATATTGTATTTTGCCATTATCGTCTCTTCTCCGCCGCTCAAAAGATGTTTGGCATCATCGCGCATGGTACCGAGGAGATAAGCGTATTCGCCCACAAAATCGTCTCCGGCAATTATGGCGTCAAGGTCAGCTATTTTTCCGATATACGCACGTAATACCGCATCCGCTCCGGACATTTTGGAAAACATACCGCGCATTCTGCCCATATATGCGATAGCCTCGGTATCAGACGAGTTGACGGAAGCACGCAACGACATATAGCAAAACAGTTTTTCCGCCAGATCGCCGAGTTCTTCCTCTACGGTAAGATAATCTTTTACAAGCTCCGCATCCGGTATGTTACCGCAACGTCCCGCCAATTCATTGACCCGCTCGGTAACCTCGCCGAACTTTTGCAGGTCGCTTTTAAAATTTTCATCTTCAACGCCGGTATACAGCGCGTCCATATTCCAATGATTGTACATTTTTCAGCCTCCCGAAATCAATATACATAATTTTATCACATGCCGAGAAATAAATCAATAAAAAACGAAAAAAACATTGAAATAAAGACAACGCACATTACGCTCACCCTAAAAATCTCGTCTCGGATCTGAGCGACAAATTATTCGTCGATTCCCAAAGTGTCATAATACAAAGACGTGAACTTTATGCTGTCGGGATCAAATTCTCGGTACATTTTCATGACAAGATCGTACGCGGATATCCGAAGAGGGGAAATATCAAATCGATCTTTAAAATCATCCAGCTCTTGGCGGTACGCGGGATCTTCGTTTGCTATATGATTGACCAGTTCCGCGTCAAACCCATCTTTTCCAAACAATGGAATTTGATCTATCAGTTGCGCTCCGTGCAGTGCGGAAACAAGCTGAAAAAATTCGCATATATCATTTGCCACCGGAAAAACATAGCGGTCGTCGCAAGCCTCGGGAGTCACGACAAAGATCTCTTCGCCATGTTTCGGAACGGTACAAAAATGAATGCCGTCCACGCCCAACGAAGCAAATATTTTCGCTCCTTTCGGGGTACAAAAATATTCAACAGCATCCCGCGGATCTTCGTAGCGCAACCCGAGCGCAAAATAATTATGCCGATCTTTATTGTATATCGACCATGTTTCTTTTATTTTTTTTGCATTAATATCCATGAAACCACCCCGTTACGGATTTGTGTAATTCTTTTGGTAAATGTATAAAATTATCGTAGCTGTTGTCATCGCAACATTTCCCCACCGAAGAAAACCAAAAATTATTGACGGATGGGACTCTGCCCCGAGATCGTCGCGTTGTGCTCACAAATTTTAAACTTCACCTGTCGCCGTTCATATACAGGATCGATATGCAACCTTGTAGGGGCAAATCATTTGTTAGACAACAAAAAGGCAGCTCGAAAGCTGCCTTTTTTGTTGGTGGGCCATCAGGGACTCGAACCCCGGACCAACCGGTTATGAGCCGGTAGCTCTGACCAACTGAGCTAATGGCCCGCTCGCAGGTCGTCTGTGTTCGACCTGCTTATTATATCGCTTATTTACCGATTTGTCAATACCTTTTTCGGAAATTCACAAAAAATATTTTTTCGGCAGCGGCAATATCCTTTTATTTTTTATTATTTTCAATAATCACCCGAGATGCCGGACGATTCGTCATCATCGCGATTTACTTCGACCGGCTCAAATTCTTCCTTTCCCGCTCCGCAATAGGGGCAGGTCCAATCGTTGGGCAGATCGTCAAAATCAGTCCCCTCCTCAATACCGGCATCGGGACATCCCTCGGACGATTTATACTCGTATCCGCAAAGATTGCATACAAATATGATCATTACTATCCTCCTTTCCGCATACACACGCCGACAGACGAGCACCACTCGGCTGTCGGCAAAAAACAAAGCGTATAATAATATATCGCAGTATCGCCGATATGTCAATACTTATTTTTCACAATTATGCATTTCGGCGAATTATTTTTCTGTAAAGTTTGCCAATGAGGTACTGCCCCGGCAGTTTTGCCTGCTTTTTTTGACATTGACGCATCAATAAAGCAGGTATTTTTTTCTCTCCGAGGCAAATTTTTCTATACCCGCTGCCTCCGATCTCACGACCTCGGCTGGGTCGGGATCGCAAAGCAACGCATCCGTACCGTAACGCAGACAAAGACCGCTCTCGCGCAATTCGCATTCGGGGTGCGATCTGATCACGGAAAGTAGATGCAATCCGCAAAGATGGGGACGGAACGCACGCTTATCGGTAACGTTTATCTGCACACCCTCGCATACTTCTCCCGCGTGTTTACCGAACACGGGGGTGAAGTATGCCGGGCTGAAATACACTCCTTCAAGATTCACCGAATTCAATCGTCTCGTCATATCGCGAGCATCGCACCACGGAGCGCCCACAAGTTCAAACGGTCTTGTGGTACCGCGCCCCTCGGATGCGTTTGTTGCCTCGATAAGGCAGGTGCCTATGTATATCAGCGACGCCGTAACGGACGGGAGGTTCGGGGATGGATTTATCCACGGCAAATCCGTCTCATCGGCATATACATCGCGCTCCCATCCGCGACAGCGAACAACATGAACATCGCATCCCACAGTGTGAGTTTCATTGAGCCACAGCGCGTACTCGCCGCAGGTCATCGAATATCTTACCGGCATAGCGTATCTGCCAACAAAGGATGAATATCGGCTCTCATCGAGTATTGCGCCTTCGATGATACTGCCGCCTATCGGATCGGGGCGGTCAAGGATGATAACCGGTATCCCCCGCGCGGCACACTCATGCATAAGATATGCAAGACAATAGATATATGTGTAAAATCTTGCGCCCACATCCTGTATATCATAAAGCACCGCGTCGCAAAGCGAAAGTGCCTCGCCTATTCTCGGGTTTCCCTTTGAGGGAAGATTATATATCGGCACACCGGTTTCGGGGTCGGTGTACTCGCCGCCCCAGCCGCCGTCCTGCATTGCCGAATGAATACCGTGCTCGGGTGCAAAAAGAACGCCGAGCCTCCCCTCTGCGGCAAGGCGTGAATATGTGGGAATACCGCGCCTGTCGGTTCCCGACGCGGCGGTAAGAAGCCCCAGCCTTCCCCCAAGCAACTCACGCACCTCGGAGGAGAGCGACTCACGGTCGCCGAATATTACATCGGAACCTGTGTAGACTTTGATCTTTTCGGAACTTGATATATGCATTTTGCGCCATCCTTTCGCGATTTTCCAGACCGTCATATCGCACGGTTTGGTTTGTTCGTTTTTAAGTTTAATTTATTATTTACCCGATACAGTTATGCCGTTAAATGAAATATAGGGCAGGATCATCGATCCGTCCTCCACCGTTTCGCGCGAGATATCCCCGATATTTTTCAGCATCTCGGCAAGGTTACCGGATATCATGGTCTCGGCAGCCGCGCAGGCGATGCGCCCGTCCTCAATGATAAAACTGTTTTTTGCCACACCCGAAAAATCGCCGTTTGCCGACGGCTCGCCACCCGAGAATCTTGCGACTATAAGCCCGCGATCGATCGAGGCTATCATTTTGTCAAGCGGACATTCGCCGGCTTCTATGATAAACCTGCCGGTATCGTTAAGTGCGCGCGCATACCCCGTCTTTTTGGCAACATAATCGGAGATATCAAAAGATTTCAGCACACCGTTTTCTATTATTTTGTAGTTTTCGGTCGGATATCCCTCGGCGGTATAGTGATCCGACTCGGCAAGGCGCGGGTCGGTTGCCGCCATGGTAACGGTCAAGCGCTCGTCCGCCACCGGAATGCCGAGCTTATCGTGCCAAATACTCGTACCGTTGAGGATGCCGTCGTCTCCCGCGAAATTTGAAAGCGCCGTACCGATAAGTTCGCGCACACACCCCGGCATTAAAATCACGGTGCCGGTAAACTTGCCCTCTATCGCTCGGGTATCCGTCTGCCGCTCGGTATCGGCAAGATCACTCTCAAGAGAGCCGCAATCGATAAAGCGGCGCGAAAGATCGTGAGAAAGGAAGGATGAATAGAAGAAAGAGGATGAGTTTTCGCCTTTATGCGCGGAAAATGTCGGTTCGCAACTGTAATATCCGCCGCGCACATCAAAACGAACGCCGTTTGAGTTGCGATATACGCGGTGGATAGCAGCGTGTTCGGATGTCATGGACTCTATAACTATGCTCGGATGGCGCTCGGCTATATCACTTACAAGTTCCCGCGTGCGGGCAAAAAGGCCTTCAACATCCGGCTCCGTCTCCCCCTCCGCAAACTCACCGTTTTCGACAATGGGAGCTATATCCCACGCCTCATCCGGCTCGGTCGCCTCGCCCGCCGCCAAGCAATCGGCAACCGCAGCGGCTATAGCCGAATCTTCAAAACTGTTTACCGACGCCGTACCGCGGCAACCGTTCTTGATTGATGTAAGATTTATATCGGTATTGAAAAGAGTGCGAAAAAGGGTAAAATCGTTACTCTCGTAGTTAAATTCATGCAGTTCGCTGTATTTTACGGTACAGGAAGCCTTATCGGCTCCCGCAGCCGTAAGCGCTTCTATCACGCGCTCGGCAATTGCATCGAGATCGTATATTTCTTTCATAATATGTATTTGAAACCTCCGGGTGTATTATACGCATAATATCATATCAACGACCGCCTACTTTTATGCGGCAACGCAGCGCGGGACCGCCGAGTCCCACGGGTATCAACTGTTTTTTTCCGCAGTACCCTGCCGAGCACCACTTTATGTCATCGGATACCATATCAACGGTCTTCAACATTTCAAACGCCACTCCGGATATGGTGGTATCGAGTATGGCGCGACCTATACGACCTCGCTTTATCTCGTAACCCATCGTAACGCCGAACATAAATTCCCCCGTAGTATCCGCCTGTCCGTTGTTTGTTTGACAGAATATATACCCATCATCCACCGACTCTATAAGTTCCTCGAGTTTTGATTTTCCCGGCAGGATGGCCGTATTCCTCATACGTATGAGCGGCTCGTCCGAAAATTCAAATGCGCGCGCGTTGCCGCAAGGCTCGGCGCCAAAGCGCTCCGCGCTTGCGCGGTCGTGCATATATCCGGTAAGGATACCGTCCTTTATCAACACCGCATCGTGCGCTTCAACGCCCTCGTCGTCGATGTATATCGGTAACGGAGCGGGCACACCGAGTGCCGTATGAGCAAAATCCACCATTGTTACCAACTCGCTTGCCACTTGTTTGCCCATCATATGCGCCGCCACCGAGCCTCCCGAGACAAGATCCGCCTCAACGGTGTGACCGACGGCCTCGTGCGCCAGCATACCCGAAAGCTCGCCCGCAAGTACGCATGTACGCTCTCCCGCTTCCGGATATACGCCCTCTCGCTTTTTCATAACGCTCTCGTAAAGTTTATCAAGCCTCGAATATATCGCTTCGATATTGCCGAAATGCTGTTCAAAATCACCGAGACCGCCGTACATGTCCATAACGTCAACGGTCACACCCGCGCCGGTTTGCGCCGTCATGGTAACGTAAATATAGCTTCTGTTCATATCCGTATGACCGTCGGAGCAGGCGGATGTGGCTATAACTTTTTCGATGCACTCGTTTACCGCCACCACCTCGCGGCTTGCGAGCGCAGGAAATTTTTTCACTATATAGGCATCGATCGCACGAACGGCGTCAACATAATATTTCTGTTCCGGGTCGGCCGCCTCGCTTGCAGTCTCAACCAATCCGCGCTCTCTTGTGGGGAGCGCACCCTTACCGCGGCGCAGTTTTTCGTCCAAAAACGCGGCATTCGCTCCGGCCGCACGTATTACCGCCTCAACGGCATCGGGAGTACAACCGGCAAGAGAGGAAAAACCGCACATGCCGCCGCGGCGTACACGCGCACAGACGCCCGATGTCTCCGACCGTCTGTTGCCGACTATATTGCCGCCGAGCATTACAACAGTACGGTTTTTGTTGCGCTGTATGCGTAACTCTGTATCAGCACCCGGCAAAAAAAGATCTTTTTTGCCGAAAATAAATGTATCAAGCATAAAAACTCCGTTCCACCGCCCAAGGCGGCGTTTTTCTGTATTATTTACAATAACATTATAGCACACTCCACGAGCGTTTTCAATATCTCCCACACACTCGATCATCACTTTCCTTTTTATTTTCCGCCGAAACAACAAGCGTCAATTAGACGTTTTTGCACTTATTATCGGTATGATTCATTCGTTGTCCTTGACAACGGCGCATTTTTGTGATATCATAATGATATCATGCGTGGACGTTTGACCGCGCGTTAAACCCAAAATAAGCGAAAGGAAAACAAATCAAAATGGAAGAAAAGACTCTTAAGGCAAAAAACGGCATGGCTGCACTGATTCTCACCACCATCCTGTATATCGCGGCGTGCACCGTATTCGTTGTCGGATGTGTAACTATGGGAAACGGCGCCGTTCCCACCGCTCTTGCCGTCACCATGATGGTTGCGGGCGCAATTTGGATGTGCACGGGATTTATTCCCTATATCGGGCTGCGCGTGCTCCGTCCGAAGGAGGCGCTGGTGCTTACCCTGTTTGGGAAATATATCGGAACCCTGCGCGGCGACGGATTTTACTTTGTAAATCCCTTTTGCGTTGCCGTAAATCCCGCTGCAAAAACAAAACTAAGTCAAAGCGGCGATGTGACCACCGTAAAAGGCGCATCGGTAAATCAGCATAGCAACATCGAAACAGAACCCACCAACAAAAAGCTTTCGCTTAAGGTGATGACTCTCAACAATAACCGTCAAAAGATAAACGATTGCCTCGGTAACCCCATAGAGATAGGCATTGCCGTTACATGGCGTATAGTAGATACCGCCAAAGCCGTGTTTAACGTTGATAATTACAAGGAATTTCTTTCTTTGCAATGTGACAGCGCACTGCGTAATGTGGTAAGAATTTACCCATATGATGTTGCGCCGAACGTGGATACCACCGGCGACGGATTGGCTGACGACGGCAGCCTGCGCGGTTCAAGCGATATAGTTGCCTCACGCATACGCGATGAAATACAGGAACGCGTAAACGAAGCAGGCATTGAAATAATAGAGGCACGTATAACTTATCTTGCATATGCCACCGAGATAGCCGCCGTTATGCTTCAGCGCCAACAGGCATCCGCCATCATAGATGCACGCCGCATGATAGTGGACGGCGCCGTCGGCATGGTGGAAATGGCGCTTGACCGCCTCGCGGAGCGCGGTACGGTTGAACTTGACGAGGAGCGAAAAGCCGCCATGGTATCAAATCTTTTAGTGGTACTTTGCGGGAATCGCGACGCACAGCCGATAGTAAATTCGGGAAGCCTCTATTGATATGGCGGATAACGGAAAAAAGCAGATCCCGCTGCGGCTTTCGGAAAAGCTGTACGATGCCATAGCCGCGTGGGCGGAAGACGATTTCAGATCCGTTAACGGACAAATAGAATACCTTTTAACCGAGTGTGTGCGACAAAGAAAAAAGAACGGCTCGCCGATTTCTCGCGAGATCGATAAGCCGCTTGATATAGATATAGAGTAAATAACAAGACAAGCATGATTTTCGGTTGCCGATTTCCGACTCGGCAAGTCTTGCCGAGTCGGCTTTTATATTCTGTCGATGCTTGACAATGGGTGTCATATTTGATATAATTATCTCGCAGCAGACCGTACCGGCGCGCGGATAAATACCGCCGCACCGCGCGAAATACCTCTCTCTGTATGCGTTTATTCGAAAATGTGCCGCCGCAATGCGGCTGAACGGAGATAAAAATGAATTTGATCGATCTTGTGGGCGGGGGATATTCCCTTTACACATTGGCGTGTGCGGTAATATTTCCGCTTATCGATGCCATAGCCGTGTTTTTGTGTCTTCGCCGCTCCGGAACGGTCAAGCGAATACTCGGCTATTTTCTTTCCATGCCGATATACGTCTCGATATGCGTCTTTTTACTTTGCGAGCCGCAAAATATGCTCTGCCCGCTTCTTGAACGCACAGGCATCAAAATATATCAGCCCGAAGCGATCGGCTTTTTACTTGCCGTGGGGTTGGGTGTGCTCTATCTCGGTATCACCGCGGCAATATGCGGCGCGGGAATTCAAAAAAAGTCGGGCTATGCCATAGGCATCACGCTTACCGCGGTATTTTTTGCAATATGCATTACTTTGGCGGTAATGTCGCACATTTTGGTGCCGCAGGCGATTGATTCCTTGGTTCCGCCAAGCGTTAGCGATCTGCTTGGATATTTCGGGCTTGCGCTCGCATGCAATGCAGCGCTTGATATAATATCCGTTGCCGCGGCAATAATATATATGATAGGTTGGTTTTTGTGTTTTATCGGCGCGGGACGAGAAGATGACGAAAGCGATGCGCGGCACCGTCGCAGAATGTCGGCGCCGGATATCGAACCCTCATGCGCCGTATGCGAATATGCCCAAATGTTGAGAGATTCCCCCGGACAAGTGCTTTGCGCCAAACGCGGAGTCGTAGCGGAAGATCACATCTGCCGCCGCTTTATGTACGATCCGTTAAAACGCCGTCCGATGCGCGTTCAGTTACCCACCATGCCCCGGCAAACGGAAGATCCGGACGATATCAAGGAATAAAATGAACTATGATCGCAAAATAAAAGTCTGCGTTGTGCTGTCGGATATGAACATCGGCGGCGCGGGGCGGTCAATGAGTAATATCATATCCGCATTTGACCGAGAACGCTTTGCGTTCTCGGTTATTCTGCCATGCGGCAGTCACGCGCGCAAGCTTTTTTGCGATACGGGTGCCGAGATTATACACCTCCCAATTCGCGGGGATATCAGTTTTGATGCGACGGCAATACCGCTCTACACTCGCATATTCAAAAAACTTTTGCCGGATATAGTGCATACAAACGCCTCGCTCTCCGCGCGAATAGCCGCACGCGCAGTGGGGATTCCCGCCATCGTCATGACAAAACACACCGCAGACGCATCGAACGATGCGTTGTCGGCATACATCGGCAATGTGCTGTGCACGCGCGCCATTGCCGTCAGCGTCGGTGCCGCGGCGGCGCTTGAGACCTCAGGTATATCGCACGATAAAATACGCTTGATTGATAACGGCGCCCCGGATATGGAGACGCCGAGCGCCGATGCCCGCATACGCGCAGCCGCGCGGCTCGGCTTTTCGATAAAAGACAAAATAATAGGCAATTTTGCACGACTTGAACCGTGTAAAACTCAGAAGATCTTCATCCGTGCCGCCGCCATATGCCGTAAAAAAGACCCTACCATATGTTTTTTTATTGCCGGAGCCGGATCACGTCGCCGTGAACTTGAAGCTCTTGCTAAACGTTTGGGACTTTCCGAAAGTTTTGTTTTTTGCGGTGCGCTTGAAGATCCGGCGCCGTATATGAGCATTTGCACCGCAACGGTCAGCACCACGGCAAATGGCGAGGCGGCAAGCATGTCAACGATCGAGGCGATGTGCCTCGGCATTCCGCAAGTAATGGCGAACACTTACGATAACAAACGGATGACAAACGCCTGCGGTATTTTGACCGAACCGAACTCGGCAAGATCTACAGCCGAAGCAATACTTCGCGTCTGCCGCGACATCGAACTGCATAACCGACTCGCAAAAAACGCACGAGAGACATATCTTGAGCGGTATACGGCAAAAAGATGCGCCGCCGCAACAGCCCAAGTGTACCTTGAAGCCCTCGGCATAACAAAACCAAAAAAACAAGATCGCCGCGCATACCGACTTTTGTAAAACAAGCATCTTGACAAAACAAGCACAAAATGCTACAATAATAAGTACGCGGGTATGGCGGAACTGGCAGACGCGCCGGATTTAGGATCCGGTGGGCAACCGTGCAGGTTCGATTCCTGTTACCCGTACCATATCGAGTGTTCATAACGAAAGTGATGAACACTCGATATTTTTTTG
>CAZISZ010000020.1:0-17260 GCA_964542035.1 uncultured Ruminococcus sp.
GCTTTTTCTTTTCTTTCTTTTGTCTTTTTTCTGTTTTTGTCTTCATGTGTCCTCCAATAATCAATTGATATCGCTTGGCTTGATTAATTATACCATATATATATATATATATATATATTAACAAAATGTGAATTTTGTAATTTGATAGCGCTAAATCCGAATATTTTTATAGCAAACGTGAATGTTTGTAATTATTATAACACAAGTTTTTTCATATTTCAATATTTATTTATGTTTTCAACCACCGGTTGCGCAGTATCGATAAAAAGAAAAAATTCCATATTGGCAATTTAAGTCGGCAGTTTGATCGTATATTGTAACTTTTCTATAAAGTTTATCGGATTAGTATTGACTTATGTATGATTTCGTACTATAATTTTCGTCATGTATGATTTCGTACATATGGGAGGCTCATATGGAAAACACCATTCGATCGGAAGCCAGACGCTACAATCGCCTGATATCCGAGATCGATGAGGTATACCACGAAATTGCCATAAGCCAAGGTTTTTCCGATAGTGTAATGGCAATATTATATGCTTTGGCGGATAACGACGGCAGGTGCCGTTTGCCGGAACTTATAAAATTATCGGGCGTCAATAAACAAACCGTCAACTCCGCTCTGCGCAAAATGGAGAAAGACGGTATTATTTATTTGGAACCCGCCGGTGGAAAATCAAAACGGGTATGCCTAACCGAAAAAGGCTTTGACACGGTTCATAATACGGTAGATCGCGTGATTGAGGCTGAACAAAAAATCTACTCTTCATGGACGCGGGAAGAGTGGGAAATTTACATGCAATTAACCGAACGCTATCTATGCATGCTTCGGGAAGAAATGAAGGAGATTAAATAATGCAGATTCAACTTTCCGATCATTTTAACTACGGCAAATTACTGAGATTCACTTTGCCTACAATTGTTATGATGATCTTTACTTCCATCTACAGCGTTGTAGACGGTTTTTTCATTTCGAATTTTGTGGGTATCACACCGTTTGCGGCAATAAATTTGATAATGCCGTTCACACAAATACTCGGCTGCGTGGGATTTATGTTCGGTGCCGGCGGAAATGCGTTGGTATCCGCGTCTTTGGGTGAAGGAGACAAAGAAAAAGCCAATCGTGTCTTTTCCATGCTTGTATACGTCACTATCTTCATCGGCGTTGTGCTTTCGGTGCTTGGCATCATATTTATGAAACCGGTCGCGATAGCAATGAAAGCGGATGAGGAACTTTTGCCATACTGCGTTACATACGGGCGCATTCTTTTGATAACGTTGCCCGCTTTTATGCTTCAAAACATATTTCAAAGTTTTTTGGTAACTGCCGAAAAACCCGCTTTGGGGCTTGCCATTACCGTTGGAGCCGGCATTACCAACATCATGTTGGACGCTTTGTTTATCATCGTTTTCAAATGGGGTATCGTCGGAGCCGCTGTGGCAACCATTATCGCTCAGTGCGTGGGCGGAATCATTCCGCTGATCTACTTTTCAAGAAAAAACACAAGTGTGTTGAAACTTGAAAAATTTCATTGGGACGGAAGAGCGCTCTTATCCAGTTGCGTCAACGGATCATCCGAATTAGTCAGCAATATTTCCATGTCGGTGGTCTCGATTCTCTATAATTCCCAGTTGATGAAATTTGCCGGTCAAAACGGTGTGGCAGCCTACGGTGCGGTAATGTATGTCGGCTTTATTTTCGCAGCTGTATTTATCGGCTATTCTATCGGCGTTGCACCTGTAATAGGATTTCATTACGGAGCTCAAAACCAAAATGAATTAAAGGGGCTGTTTCGCAAAAGCAACACATTGATCGCAATTTCCGGTGTTTTTTTAGCGATACTCGCTTTTGTGCTTTCCGAGCCTTTGGCAAAACTTTTCGTCGGAAAAGATCCCGCGGTACTTGATATGACGATCACCGCATTTCACTTCTATGCACTTTCCGTATTATTTGCCGGATTCAGCATTTTCGGTTCCGCGTTCTTTACGGCACTGGGCAACGGCTTTGTTTCCGCGGCAATATCATTTTTGCGCACTCTGCTGTTTCAAATTGCCTGCGTGTTGATATTACCGATATTTTTTGATTTGGACGGAGTATGGTACTCGTTGTTGGTTGCGGAAATTTTCGCAATGATAGTTACAGTTACTTTTTATGTGATCAAACGCAAGGATTATCACTATTGCTGACAGAACTGCCGACATTCGCCGTGCATTCAACCTGTTTTACTTTTCGATTTCCCATAACATTTTAAAATAAAACCGCTGTGATTTCCATCCCCGAACGGGAGTGATAATCACAGCGGTCTTATACTTCATATTTTCACGCCTTATCAAGCACTATTTTTTTAAATTATCCAAAAGTTCGGTTTGATCTCAATATACTGCCGATTTTAAAGTTTGGACAAAAGACATACCGTCTCGACATGACCGGTGCGCGGAAAAAGATCTACCGGTACGGCATTATCGATCGCATATCCGCGTCGATGAAGTTCGGCAGCATCGCGCGCGAGTGTTGCGGGGTTGCAGGATATATACAGGATCTTTTTTATTCCTGCCTTGTCAAGGGACTCGATAAGCTCGGTCGAACAGCCTTTGCGCGGAGGGTCAAGCACCACCACATCGGGCGTGTATCCCGCCGCAAACAGCATTTCATCCGCGCCGCGTGCCGAATCGGCACAAACAAATCTTGCGTTTTCGACTCCGTTGCGCGCGGCGTTACGTTTGGCGCATTCAACCGATTCCGGCACTATTTCAACTCCGCACAGTTCAAAGCAACGGTCGGACATCGAAAGTCCTATGGTACCGATACCGCAATAAAGATCAAGCAGTCGAATGTTTTTTTGAGTATCGTCCAAAAGCCCTGCCGCAGTGCGACAGAGCAATTCGGCGGCGTCGTGATTCACCTGATAAAACGCCGCGGGAGACACTTCGAGTTCAAGCCCGCAAAAGATATCGGTAAGATAAGTGCGCCCACGTACAGTACGATACTCGCGTCCGGTAATAACATTCGTATTGCCGCGGTTGATATTGACCGTAACTCCACATATCATTGGAAAATCGCGGCAAAGTTCGGCGGCAACAGTTGCGGCATGCGGCAGTTCCTCACCGTTTATAACCACCGTAACTTCCACTTCTCCGCTCCCGGCACCATAGCGCAGGTAAAGATGCCGCAAAAGTCCGCTGCCGTTCTCCTCATCGTAAACACTCCAGCGCTCACGGTCGGCAATTGCACAAAAGGCTACGGCGATATCGCAAAAGATCTGCGGATGGAGAGAACAATTTTCCTCAAATCCCGCCACACGATGTGTACCGTTGGCGTAAAAGCCCGCACGCACACCGTTTTTGGTCATAGTGAATCGATATTGCGCCTTATTGCGGTATCCGGTTGTTTTCGGCACTCCGCTATTGTCTTTAACATACAGAACCGGAAGCACCTCAACATCCGCAAGTCCCGCCTTCCGAAACTCCATCTCAACAGTTTCGCGTTTAAGTTCCAATTCACGCTCATATTTCAGAAAACGATAAACGCACCCGCCGCAGGTGGCAGGCGCAGTGCAAAACGGTTCGGTTGAGCGTTCGGGCGACAGTGATACAAGTTTCTCAAGCCTTGCCACACAGTAGCTTTTGGTGGTTTTTATTATCTTAACGCGGGCGCGATCGCCGCCGACGGTACCGGGAACAAATACCACAATACCGCCACGTTCCAAGTCATCTGAAGCCCTGCCCACTCCATAGCCGAGATTTGACACCGAAGTGATATCAAGCTCTATCACGTCATTTTTACGCATCAGATATAATATTCCTCTCCGTTATTGAGGCAAAGACAAGCCATGCGACCTCCGCGCCCCACGCCGCAATCAAGACCTATAAATCCCGCTCCGCGGCGTATGCGTGTATCCTTTGAAAACTCATCAATATCTCCGGATCCTATGACCGTAACCATGCCCGGGTAGGAACGCGCAACATCACCGTCAGCATAAAACGCGCCTTCGGGGTAACTGTCAAGATCACGACCGGCAACATAACCGCCAATACCGGTGTGAACCAAAAGATAATCGGTATCACCCACATGAACGGTATCGTATTCCGCCATATCGGCAAGATAATCAAGCGCGCCCTCTCGCATATCCGAATCCAACGCGCGAAAACCGTCAAGAGCCACGCGACCTCCGCCGGATGCCCATTCGTTCATTTCCGCTATAAAATCGGCACTCGGAGACTCTCCGCTCTCAAGCATGCGAACAAATCCGCCGAGCATTTTATATGTGACGGCGTCTCTGTCACCTTTAACAGACCATATATTTTCACGGCATGAAAGATCATCGATAAGTTCCATGGGCTCATCGCCCATGTCGGATATATCGCCCAGAAGAAAAAGAACATCTCGTTTTCCGAACGATATAAGCTCAAGCATACGCAAAAAATCCGAATATGCGCCGTTAAGGCAGGACATAACATATGTCATAGTAACCTCCAAACGACCGCCCCGTGGCGGATCGAACAATGAAATAAGTTGATTTTTTATTATTGCGAATCGATGCCACTCACAATGATCTCCGCGGGACAGCCCAGGTCAATGGATATAAGTTCCGCACTCGGTATTACCTCGCGGCATATGCGCGACAGAACCTCGATCGCATGTCGCTCGCTGTAATAATGCCCCACTCCGATACAGGATATGCCAAGCGACACCGCAAGGTCAAGGGTATGATATTTAAACTCCCCACCTATTATGGCATCCGCGCCGAGTTGCGCCGCAAGCGGAACGAAATCCGAACAAGCTCCGCTGACAACGGCGACACGATGCAACTCATTATCGGGCAAAGTAACAATCGCCGCGGGAGCGCCGAGGCGTGATTTTACGTATTCTGCCAGCGCGCGGCATTCGTAGCAGCCGCCGCTCAACTCGCCTATCCTGCCAAGTCCCTCGGCATCGTGCGGACCGAATCTACTAATCGTATCGGTATCGAATATACCGAGTTTTGAGCAAAGCGTATCGTTCATACCGTTCGTCGCCGCATCCAAGCGTGCGTGCAATGACATCGCCGCAATTCCCCGTGAGAGCAAAATTTTCCGTGCAAAATATTGCGGAGTGCCCAACTCGGGTTCACCGCCGTACAGCATGGGATGATGTGTCAGTAGCAGATCCGCCCCCGCCTCCGCCGCCGTTTTTGCAGTGCGCGGATTGGCATCCAAAGCTATGGCTATTCGCCTAACCGAGCGATCCGGATCGGGCAAAAACGCGGTACCGTCAAAATCCTCGCATCCCGCAAGCGGTGGAATTTTTGCCTCCAAAGCCGCCGAAAGATCACAAAGCTTCATATTTGTAAGTATCTCCGTTTTCGTTTAAAAGTTCGCGTACCAGTTGCTCGTCTGCCATTGCGGCGGAAATCGCTCCTCCGTGCCGTTTTCCCTCAGCACTTACTGCAAATTCGCGGCATAGGCGATTTTTATATCTGCGGCATATATCGCCCCCGCGATTAAGTATCTCCGCTCCCACAAGCATAGCGGCGGCGGTGGCACCTCGCCTAATACCGTCGTAGTGCGCGCATATTATTTGGTATATTCGTCCGTCCTCCTCCACGAGCATTTCGTCATCTATGCAAAAACCGTGGGAAAGCAAAAATCCACGCACCGCCGCTTGACGCGTCATGGGTTGCAGGATGAGTCTTACATCTTCTTTTTTTATCATCTCACTCTCCCCGAGTATACGAGCGATAAGCTCGCCTCCCATACCGAGAATGAATATATCCCGCGGACAGTACGATTCCACACCCGCAAGACCGTCACAAAGACGTAAAGTTATGCGGTCCGTAAGTCCCGCTGCCGCAACGTTTGCGGCGGCGCGTTCAAGCGGACCGCGATTTATATCCGTGGCCACGGCACCGTACGATATCCCGGATCCTATAAGATAAACAGGCAGATACGCATGATCGGTACCGATATCGGCTATCATTTTGTCTTGTCTGGCATAGCCGGCGGCGGCAGAAAGCCGCGCGCCGGGTGATCTTATGATCATGCCTTATTCACCTTTGCTCTTGGAAGCAAAGAATTTGTTGAGTTTTTCAACAAGTTCATCGGCATTCGTACCGTGCACGGCGCATGCCTCCTCAATGGTCTCACCGCGAGACGCGGGGCAACCGAGACAATGCATACCGATGGCAAAGAAAAACTCGGCGGTCTCAACATCATAGTCAAGTACATCTCCGATAACGGAGTTTTTTGTTACTGTCATAACTGTTGTTCCTTTCACACAGTCGATCATAAAATCGCGTTTTACAATTGACTGTTTAAATAATATATTTGCAACTTTATTATACCCAATATTGAGTTCAAAGTCAATAGCGCGAGAACAAAAATATCGCTTGTGCCGTTTCGAAACCTCGCTCATACCGTCTTATACACGAGTTCCAAAAAAGACACGGCAAAAACACAATTTTTTCATTTTATCTATTGCAATAGACCCGTATTTCATGGTATAATATAATGAATGATAATGACATCTTAATGTAATCGGAGTATTTAACCAAATGATAGTTGCACTTGAAGAAGCAAAATACAAACTTACGGGTCTGCGACCGGTGCTTAAGGAACTGGGCGCGGCACTCCGCGTTGATGAACTTCGCGCTCGTGCCGAAGAACTTGAAAAAGAGACCCTCGAACCGGATTTTTGGGGTAATCAGGAACACTCCTCCAAAGTATTGCAGACAATAAAGCAATCCAAGGACACAGTGGCGGAGTACGAGGCACTTTGCGCACGGCTTGAGGATGCCATCACCTTGGCGGAGATAGCGATAGAAGAGAACGATGAAGACTCGGTACCCGAGGTACAATCGGAACTTGACGCAATTTTAAAGCAAGAAGAGCACGAACGCACTTCCATACTGCTTTCCGGCGAATACGACCGCAACAATGCGATAGTATCCTTTCATCCCGGCGCCGGCGGTACCGAGGCGCAGGATTGGGCGCTTATGCTCTACAGAATGATAACACGTTGGGCGGAGCAAAATGGATTTAAGGTTAAACTTACCGACTGGCTTGACGGCGAGGAGGCGGGTATTAAGAGCGCCACTATATTCGTAGAGGGTCCCAATGCCTACGGATACCTAAAAAGCGAAAACGGAGTGCACAGGCTTGTACGCGTATCCCCATTTGACGCCGCAGGTCGTCGCCAGACATCATTTGCATCGATCGAGGTAATGCCCGAGTTTGATAAACTTGACGAAGTAGTTGTGCGCGACGAGGATTATGATTTTATTCCTTTCCATTCCAGCGGTGCCGGAGGACAAAACGTAAACAAAGTCAGTTCCGCGGTGCGTATAGTCCACAAACCCACGGGAATAGTTGTTACCTGCCAAACAGAGCGTTCGCAGCTTCAAAACAAAGAAACAGCTATGAAAATGCTCAAGTCCAAGCTGATGGAAATAAAGATTCGCGAACGACTTGATACTATCGCGGAGATACAGGGCAACAAAACAAACATCGAATGGGGCTCCCAGATCCGTTCTTATGTATTCATGCCCTACACTCTCGTTAAGGATAACCGCACAGGCTTTGAGACCGGTAACATCGGCGCTGTTATGGACGGTGCACTTGACGGCTTTATGAACGCATATCTCAAATACATCTCAAAGCAGGAAAACCAATAACCAAAAAAACCGTATAAGTTTACAAAAAACACATCAGCCCGCCGCGCACAATACTCGGCGGATCAAACCTAAAATCATTCAGAAAGGACAAAATAATGAAAAACAACACCCAAACGGCATCACCAAAGCGTATACGCAGACTTATGCGCCGCGCATTTCGCCTTACCTTGGCAACAGCCGCGGCGGTATCTGTATTCAGGCTCTCGCTGTACGCCGAAGAGCAGCGCCGCGACCGCATACGTCGCGAGCAACGGCGCTCCACGGCAGTTACAATGTTTTTGGGGCTTACCGCAATCGGCGCGTTGGCAGCGGCATTTGCATCCGCTCTTGCCGAGTTAAAACGAAAAAACGGCGGATACGCAATTGACCTTTTTGACCGCGATGAGTACGACATTGTCTCCCCCGACGAGGAGGATGAACTCGAAAGCATAATGCACGGCGAACTTGACGGTAAAAGCGATGACACCGAGGACAATTCCGCCATTCACGGCGAACATATTCCCGTTGATGACGAAGCGACGGTTGAAAATTATTAACAACTTGGGGCTGCCCGACGATCTTACTCGCGGGCAGCCCCAAAGTCGTTTAGAATCATTTTACCTCCAAACCTTGCTGTCACAACCGCCGACAGCATCAGCAACCGGCGGTTGACAAATATTCCACTTATAATTGCTTGATTTGTAAAGCCAAGTGTGATATTATATATTTACATAAATATCAAAACAACAGTATCATGAAATTACCGTACACTCGAAAAATGCGGCAAATAACTCATAAATTCGAGTTAAATCCTATTTGCCGTACAGCCGCACAACAAAGTTTGCGGCGGGAAAGGAATTTGGCAACCGAAATGACGATCGGCGAAAAAATAACACACCTTCGCATTGCCAACAAAATTTCACAAGAGCAGTTGGCGGAAAAACTCGGCGTATCGCGCCAGTCTGTTTCAAAGTGGGAGATGGATCAGTCTCTCCCCCACATCGACAAAGCCATGCAGATCTGCGATCTGTTTTCACTGAGCGCCGATGAACTTTTGCGCAACGATATAACCATACACCGCGGTACAAACGGCTCGGACGACGACGAGACGGTTACCTCATCTATAACACCGAGCACACAAAAAAACAAATATTTCGGCACCGACGGATTTCGCGGCGAGGCAAACGTAACACTCACCTCGGCGCACGCTTACAAAGTGGGACGTTTTCTCGGGTGGTACTACTCCTCCCCGCTTTCCGGATGTCGCAAACCGGGTTACCGCCCGCGCATTGTGATAGGCAAGGATACACGACGTTCAAGCTATATGCTTGAATATTCCCTCGTAGCAGGTATCACCGCCTCCGGTGCCGATGCGTATATGCTTCACGTTACCACTACGCCGAGTGTAACGTATGTTACCAAACAAGATGAATTCGATTGCGGCGTTATGATATCCGCATCGCACAACCCATACTATGACAACGGAATCAAACTCGTAAACCGCTACGGCGAAAAAATAGACGATGCCGCAGCATCTCTGATCGAAGCATATATAGACGGAGATATGGCTCGTCTCGGCATTACGGGAGAGGATCTCCCGCTTGCCCGTCGTGAGCGAATAGGCGGAATAGTTGACTATATAGCAGGGCGTAACAGATATGTCGGATATCTCATATCCGTTGCATCTCATTCCTATCGTTCTCTCAAAGTCGGACTCGATTGCGCCAACGGATCGTCGTGGATGATAGCCAAAGCGGTATTTGACGCGCTGGGTGCGCAGACATACTTGATGGGCGCTTCCCCCGACGGCACAAATATAAACCTCGATTGCGGCTCCACTCATATCGACGCGCTTCGCCGCTTTGTACGGGAAAACCATCTTGATGTGGGATTTGCTTTTGACGGCGACGCCGACCGCTGTATAGCCGTTGACGAAAAGGGTGCGGAAGTCAGCGGAGACCACATGATCTATATTCTTGCCAAACGCCTCAAAGAAAAAGGAAATCTTGATTTCAACACCGTTGTGGCAACGATAATGTCAAACAGCGGTCTTATTGCCGCACTTGAGGCAGAGGGAATAAACTGCGCTCTAACCGCCGTAGGCGACAGATTTGTATATGAATGTATGCAACAAAACGGATATCGTCTCGGAGGCGAGCAATCCGGTCATATAATCCTAAAAAAATATGCCACGACCGGAGACGGCATTCTTACCGCAATTATGATAACGGAGGAAATGCTGGACAGAAAGACCACTCTCTCAAAATTGGCAAAACCGGTAAAGTTGTATCCTCAGGTATGCAAAAATATAAAAGTAACCTCCAAACCCGCCGTGATCGCTGACGAGGAGGTGCGCCGCAAACTATCCGAGACAAACGACCAAATCGGCGGTCGCGGCAGAATACTTTTGCGCGAGTCGGGCACAGAGCCCGTTATACGCATAATGGTTGAATGCGAGGATGCGGTACAATGCGAGGCATACGCACAGCGCCTTGCCACGGTAATTAAAAAGCGGGGATATTGCTGTGACTGATATGGTAGATCAAATAAAAATCAAGGAACTTTTTGCGGCAATACCACCGATATTGCATCCGATATTTAACGATTTGGAGTATCCGTGGGAGGTTCTGCCACGCATTGCGGAATATATTCACGAGCTTTTGAACCGCAACATTGACGGATATGAAATGCTCACCCCCGGCGTTTTGGTAGGACGCGATGTAAAAATAGCCCCTACGGTAACGATAGAGGGCACTGCCGTTATAGGACACGGCACAGTCCTGCGTCCGGGCGCGTATCTGCGCGGCAACGTATTTGCGGGTGACGGATGCGTTATCGGCAACTCCACCGAACTTAAAAATTGCATTTTAATGGATCACGTTCAGGTACCGCACTACAATTATGTAGGGGATTCCATACTCGGAGACCATGCGCACATGGGCGCGGGCGCGGTATGCTCAAACCTCAAATCCGACGGCAGAACCGTGACGGTACACTGCGCAAACGAGCGAAATATCGACACCGGACTGCGCAAATTCGGCGCTATACTCGGCGACGGTGCGGATATAGGTTGCGGCTGCGTGTTGAGTCCCGGCGCAGTGATCGGACGTTACACATCGGTATACCCGCTTACGCATCTGCGCGGAGTCGTACCCGCCGGGTGCATCGTCAAAACCGCCGAAAATATCGTTCCGCGCGAACCGCGTAAAAACTATCCCCCAATCAACACCCTATAATAAAATCGGCACTTGCATACCGTTTTCGGCACGCAAGTGCTTTTTTATTCATACTTTCATACTTTCGGGGTTAACTCAAGACCGCAAAATCAGCTCCATACCTATCTCGTCTCCGTCTCGGTCAGTCTTGTAAAAGCCAAAACTCTCATAAAGCTTTCGTGCAGCCTCGTTTCCCTCGACATAGCAAAGAACGGTTTTACCGTATTTCCCGTCCGTCTTCATGGCGTCAAGCACCGCCATTGTCGCGGCTTTTCCCAGTCCTTGTCCCTGATATCGCTCGTCTATAAAAAATTGGCTGAAATCGTAACACTCCATATCCGGCAAATCATAATACAACCCCATTCCGACCGGAATTTCATCGGCATAAATAATAAACGCTCTACTGCGTTGCTCACGGTAGGCATAAGCTCTCGCCAACAGAGTAGCGGAATTTGCCACATAGCGCTCTTGCGATTCCGCCACATGTAAGCCCAATCGCCAATTATCCGGCGTAACATCAATCAACTTTATCATTTTTTCGCAATATAAACGTAAGTCCGTCGTACTTTATTCCATCAATCTCTCGCAGACCGATATTGCGGCGACACTCTGTAAAACCGAGTTTTTCGGCACAACGCATCGGCGCCGATACCGTTACCACACACATCCGACTCGACCATATCGCGAAGCAGAACGTTTTTATATTCTATTCTCATTTGTTCCACTCCTATACCACTGTTTTCATGTGCATATTATAACACAATTCACTGCGTATTTCAATATGTTCTTTTAAAAAATGCGGTAACGTGTTTTTATTTCTCAACACGTTCACGTCTTTCCGCTTGACAAAGCTTTTTGTGTATGTTAATATATATATATATTTATTTATTTATATTTAGATCCGACGTTTTCGGCGGATCGGAGGCGAAAATGAAAAAAGCAATCAAACGCGCGGCAACAGTTGCATTAGCGGCGATCATGCTCGCGCTGCCGTTTCACCTTTGCGGGTGCGGTATTTTATCCGACAGCACGGTATATGCAAAAATATCGGAAGGGACTGTCTCTGCGGACGGTTTTATATACGATCTTTACGAAAACGGAGAGGTTGAAATCGTGGGGATGGACGGCGAGGTACCGTGTCATCTGTCAATACCCGATTCGCTTGACGGTCATTCGGTAGCCTCGGTGGGAACCGAAGCATTTTCCGGAAACACATCTATACTGCATCTGACGATAGGCTCAAATGTACGCCGCATAAAATCCGGAGCCTTTAAAAACTGCTCGCTCATCATCGCCGTTGACGGCGGCGCGGCATTACAAACGATAGGAGACTCGGCATTTGCCTTTTGCAATTCGCTCTCAATGGTCTCTACTCTTTCTTCCGTGTTAACAGTGGAAGCGGCGGCTTTTTTCGGATGTACATCCCTTGGCACACCTCCCGGAGCCGCAACCGCCGAGTACATAGGCGCACAGGCATACTATGGTTGCACATCCATCAACTTTGCCACTCTCTCCGATAACATCAATGTACTCGGCGATTCGGCATTTTCGGGGTGCACTTCCCTTACCACAGTCGAATTGGGCGGTCTGCGTTCTGTACCGGACGGTGCATTTTCCGACTGCACCGCGCTTTCCGAGGTTATATTCAACAAAAAAACAGAGCATATAGGTACAAAGGCTTTCGGCGGTTGCTTACGACTTGCAAACATTTCCGTCCCCGCATCGGTATCATCCGTCGGTGTGCGCGCATTTTACGGCACCGTATGGCTTGAGGATAATTCCGACGATTTTACGATAATAGGAGACGGCATTCTTATCGCCTACCGCGGCAACGATGCAAATGTGGAGATTCCCGCAAATGTAAAGACGGTTGCGGATGCCTTCAGCGGCTCGGACACGCTGCGCGCCGTAACAATAGGAAGTAATGTCAAAAAAATATCCGAATATGCCTTTTCTGGTTGCACGTCGCTTGGGCGCGTAATCATTCGCGGCGGCGTTACGGAAATAGGGGAAGGTGCTTTTGCGGGTTGCGAAGGACTCTCAACGGTATATCTGCCGTCATCGCTCGTCACTGTCGAAAAAAATGCATTTTACGGATGCCGAAACTTAACATCCGTAAATTTTGCGGGTTCCGCCGGGAAATGGAACAAAATAGCCTTTGCGGACGGGAACGGGGCGCTCTCCGGCGTTTCTTGCAACACCAAGGCTTAAATTTCGGAATGAGGATCAAACAATGAAAACGAAACGTATCTTGTCAATTGTTCTGATATTGGCGCTTACAGCCACCGCACTTTTCTCCTGCACCGCAAAGGACGACCCACTCCCAACCATGCGGACTCTTGACGAATCCGAAGAGTATACATTCGGCACATTCACGTATATGAAACACACAGACGGCACCGCCGTTATCACCGCATACGGAGGAAACGACAACACTCTTATAATCCCATCTTCTCTTGACGATTGTACGATAGTGGGAATCGGTGCCGGTGCATTTGCGGAAAACGAAACGCTGACATGGGTAACCCTGCCTTCTTCGATTGAGACGATCGATGAGTACGCATTTGCGTATTGCTCGGTGCTCTCGCGCATAGATATCGACACAAAACTGTGGTCGGTAGGCGCAGCGGCATTTACCGGCACACCGTGGCTTACCTCCATAACCGATGAATTTGCGATTATAGGAGACGGGGTGCTTTTGAAATATCAGGGACGCGGCGGCTGTGTAAAGATCCCGAGCGGCGTAAAATACATAGCCGATGCTTTTACAATGAACAGTGATGTTATAGACATTGCCATGCCGGATTCTCTTCGTTTCATAGGCGACAGTGCCTTTGCATATTGCACCGAACTGCGAAGAGTGGAATTCGGAAGCGGCTTGATATCCGTAGGCAATTCCGCTTTCGAAGGATGCGAAAATCTGCCCGTGGTCAACTTTGGCGATTCGCTTACCACAATAGGCGAATACGCCTTCCGTGATTGCTATTCGCTCTCTTACGTAAAGCTCGGAAAATCCGTAAACACAATAGAGAAAGGCGCATTTTTAAGCGCACAAAGGCTTAAACTTATTTATTTACCGGCATCATTGAAAAAAATAGATACCGATGCATTTGCCGATTGTTTTTCGTTGGCTTTGGTCTTTTACGAATCAAGCAACGAAGCATTTGAGGCGATAGAATGCGCGTCGAGCAATTACATTTTAACCGAGGCGGAGCGCCGCTGCGATTATTCGGGAGGCGTAAAATGATGAGAAAACACTACGCGGCGCTGCTTTCCGCTTCGGCAGTGCTCGGAGCATCTGCCGCCGCAATGCTGGCTTTATACCAAAGCGAGAGTTATCTGCCGTTTATGCTCTCCGCAATTTCGACCGCGCTTTACTGTGCTGTCGGGATTCTCCTCTGCGCGATGTCATTTGCCAATCACCGCGGCGGAATGCGGGAGAAAACTCAGTATACCCACCAAAAAAATTTCGACGGCAATGATCTCGGCGACTCTGCGCACGCTGCAACATCCTCCTCAACCAATGATACCGTCCATGAGAACAAGCGCAAAACGCATATAAAGTACAAGGCAAAGCAGGTAAGCCGACATGTTTTATCTGTCTTCTCAAGAGCGTTCGGCGCTCTGTCACGAAGTGCGCCCGTACTTTCCGCCATATTGATCTACTGTGTCGCGGCGGTTGCATGCTTGATGTTTGCACTATTTTACAAACGCAACACATCGCTTACACATCTAACATACCTCTCACCCGTCATATATTGCCTGATCTTCGTAACGGCATTGTCGGTTGAAAAATGGTGTCAACACAATATGCGCACTGCCGATGATGACAGCTTTACAATATCATGTCTCACCACCATGCGCTCGTCGCTATCCTGCCTGCGGCTTGAAACCGCACTGTGCGCCGTATCCGCCGTTGTTGAACTTTTGGCACTGTACCAAACACGATCGGCGCTTACGATATGCCTTACCGCCATTTTTATATACAAAATTGTTTTTTTACTTTTATCTCTTACCGTTTTGGTGATAAGACGTGAGTTTGCAACCGCCCCCGATCTTTCAGTGCCCGCTCCGTTTGCGCACGGATCTCAACGCGATTTCGGACTTTTGGGATACCTTGAAAAAAACACGGGCATTACCATGCGCTCGCTTTGGAGCCTTAAACTGATAAAAAAGATGCTGCCGTATACGGTAATTGCCGCGGCATTACTGTTTTGGTTATCAACCGGTTGGGTGCAGATAGAAAGCTATGAGGAAGGTGCGCTTTACCGATTCGGCAAATTGCAAAAGGAAACGCTTTCCCCGGGTATACACGTGACGCTCCCATATCCCTTTGACAAAGTTGAAATATACAACACGCAAAGCATCGAGAGAACAACAGTGGGATACATCTCCTCCGAAAACACCGACAATATTTGGACAGAAGGGCACGGCAAGAGCGAATATAAACTTCTGCTCGGCGGCGGAAATGAACTTGTTTCGATTAATTTGCGAATCGAATACAAAATAGACGATCTTTATCTTTACCTAACACGCGGTTCCTCCCCCGATTCCATACTGCGAGCCATGGCATACGAGGCAATAACGGCACGTACGATCAACACCGATCTCACCACCTTATTGGCGGCCGACCGAACGGAATTTGCCGAAAGCTTTCTTGCAGATCTTGAAGCGCGGCTTGCGGATTACGAATTGGGGCTTGATGTGGTCAATGTAGTGCTTGAGAGCATCCACCCGCCGATAGAAATAGCTTCCGTTTATCAGGAGATAGTAAGCGCGGGCATCAAAGCCGAACAATATATACTTGATGCGGAGGCAGACGCAGCGGTAACCATAGCCGAAGCCGAGAGTGAACGCAACACCGCAATAGATTCCGCAAACGCCGAAAAAAGTACGGCGGTATCCACGGCGAAAGCCGAGGTCGCGGAATTCGTGGCATCCATTGAAGCCGACCGCGCATATCCGAACAGTTATCGCTATCAAAAATATCTCACCGCAATCACCGGTGCGTACGGTAATGCACGATTAGTAATAGTCGGCGAGGGGATAGACGAATCAAGAATATACCTCGGCAATCTCGGATCCGCCACCACCGCAAGTAGGTAAAACAAAAAACAACCACAACGGTTATTTGACGTCACACAGCCGAAAAGAAAGGTAGCTTTTGTTTTTACAAGAGCCAAACATCCGAAAATGAAAAAAACAAATACAGATATCGATACGAATAATCAAAGTGCAAGCGATGGTGGGAGCAATGTACGCCGCGGTACGGCATCCTCTCACATCTTCAAGATTTTGATAGCGCTAGTACTCATAACAGTATTGGGCTATTTCGGTTTCACCTGCGAAGTGCGCGAAGGCAGCTGTGCCGTTATACTGCGATTCGGAGCAGTAAGGGGCGAGATCACCGAGGCAGGGCTTTACGCGCGCCTGCCGTGGCCATTTGAAACGGTGGTTAAGTATGACAGCCGCCTGCAATATCTTGAATCCGACAATCTTGAAACGACAACGGAAGACAAGCGAAATGTAATCATACAGTCCTATGCAACGTGGAAGATAAGCGATCCTGTTTTGTATCACAACAGCGTAGGTGCACGCGGAGTGGCAGATTCCTACATAAAGGATCAGGTATTCAGCGCGACAAACAGCGTAATGGGCGGATACAAACTTACAAGCCTTGTATCTCTCAACAGCGAAGAACTGAAAATAGAGCAAATACAAAGCAAAATATGCGAACGCGTGCGAGAAAACTGTAAAAAGAATTACGGTATTGAAGTGGGTGATGTAAGTATTTTAAGGCTCTCACTGCCGGACACAAACCTTGAGAGCGTGTTTGAACAAATGCGCGCGGACAGGCAAAAAGATATTGACACAATAATCGCCAACGCACAACGAGATGCCAATGCGATAATCTCATCTGCGGATGCGGAGGCCGCCGCGATAATTGCCGACGGCACGACCGCCGCCGCTGAAATCAAAGCTCAAACCGAAACCGAGGTTGCCCGCATTTATGCCGAGGCACAGGCAGCAAATATCGAACTTTACCGTTTTCTGCGCGAACTTGATGCTGTGGTATCATCTGTCGGCGAAAGCACTGTGCTTGTTGTCAAAACCGACTCCTATCCGTTTAATGTTCTCAGCGGATACGGCGATTACATAGGTTCTAAAAATGACGTCAGCGGCGAAACCGTAATAGATGACCTCACTTATATTCTCACCCAACTTCCCGATGATGATCGCACGGCACTGATATCCGCAATATCCGCGCTGATAGCCGATGCCGCCGGCATCGGCACCGACGCAATATCCGCAAGCGCAGCAAACTCGGTGGGGTGATACAGATGAGAAACGAAAAAAAGCCCTCCCTGTTTGCCGAAATACTCGAAGCGGTAACAAAGTATTTTCTTATAGCCGTGG
>CAZISZ010000021.1:0-17100 GCA_964542035.1 uncultured Ruminococcus sp.
CGTTCTTTACGGATCTTTGCACTACTACGAGTGGGCGGGGCACGGAGTTACCGCTACGAGAGATGAGCTTGCCAAGCGGGTGCAAACGGCTCTCGATGCGGCTCATGTGGAATATACCGTTACCGATAATGACAAGATCTCTCTTTGCTCTGCATCGGGCAAAAACGACACCGATACGTATAAGTACAATCCCAATGCAACGGTTGAGGTAAACGGGGTTAAATATGTTGCCGAAAAGACCGAGGGTGAGGATAAATATCAAACGGGAGCCTCAACATATTATTACAAGGTTGGCGAGTACGGTCCGGTAGCCGTTACCGTATATAGCTACGATGTTGCGGACGATATATTCGTTATCGATTACAACTTGCCCGTGACTTTTGAGGGTGAGAGAACATTCCTTTTGAATGATACATTAAAACTCGGTGAAAACCCATACGATACCGACGCTACGGCAAACGTATCTGCCGATAACTGTGTGTACGGTACCGTGGATGTTGACGGAATGTCGATCACTTACACCATGAATAAGTTTATGAACGGTGTTGAGGAGGTTAAACTCACCGTAACGGTGCTTGAAAACGGATACGATACCGTTACCACTCAAACGGGTGTTGTGATGACGGAAACGATCTCAATCGCTCCAGCCAATGTGGTTTATTACGAGGATGATTTTGCCGATATAAAATACATTGACGGAGACGGAAACGCATGGGAATACTTTGAAACTTCCGATCGCGGTACAGAGCAATCGCCCGATCAAGATACTCCCTACGGTTCCGACCCCAACTACGCGGGTGACAAGAAGACCGAGGGGTATGAATCCAACGCCATATTTAATGCTATCAAAGAATGGGTAAGTTCGATATCGGTATTTGATTTCGGTAATTTGCTGGCAAACGATACCGCGCCCACCGCCGAAAACGCGGAAAGCGGCAACGCTGTCGGTACCACGCCAGTCGGTGATTCCTCAAACGGAACAATCCACCGCCTGTGCGTTCAAGATACAGCCGAGGTCATGAGTTTTGAGTTCAAAGGAACCGGTTTTGAAATACTGAGCCGTACAACGCAGGATATCTATGCGGTTGTGTCGGTAAAGGTGGTAAGCAAGACAACAAATGAAGTTGTCAAACAATTCCCCGTCATTACCGAGTGCAAGGGAGGCGACCTATATCAGGTACCGATACTTGCGGTAAAGGGACTTGAGCTTGATACATACACCGTAACGATTTCTGCAGCCGGCGGAACCGAAACCAAGGCGCGTACCCTCTATATCGACGGTGTGAGAGTATATCAGCCGCTCAATGCCGATGATCAGGCAACATACTATAACGCCTCCGAGGCTAACGCCGAATTTTATGAGATAAAAAATCTTATAGGCGACGGTAAGGCATGGTATGCTGCGTTTGATGAGGGGAATAAACAAATGGTATCGGGTTCCACGCTTATAGAAAACGTTGATGGCTATTTTGAAAGATTGGTTGCAATAGACAACGTGAACGATTATCTTGAGGACGGTCCGAATAACGAGCTGTACCTCAGCGGTGTATACGCCAACAGCTTCCTTGTTCTGAAATTAAAAAAGAAAGACGGCGCCGATGTTATCACCGTACAGGTGGGCGCACATCGCAAGTCGGCTTATTCCGAATTTGCACAAGATGGTGATGCCGAGGGTACTTATATCATTGCCGGCACATCCGCCGACGATATAATCAACAAGGTATACAAAGCCGATGTGACGAGCGGTACCGAGCAATATTATAATATCCCGCTGACCGACGACGATTTTGATTCCAACGGTGAATGTACGCTTTTTATCGGTACAGATGATGAAGACGTGGGCTATGAAGCATTGGTGCTCACCAACATGAAGCTTAAGGGCGTTGAGGCTGTCGAATATTCGGATCCCACTGTCGAACAACTTGCCACCGATCCGCTTATGGTTGAAGCCGCGGCGCTTGCCGCGTACTACAGCGATCCGTACGATCCGGAACTTTCGGTTGTATCTGCGGATGTTTACGCTGTTCGCGGTATATTCACAAAAAAGACCACCGCAACGCTTACGGTTCGTGCCGATAATCCGATAACCCGCATAACCGTAACCGATTCGGACGGCAATGAGGTTGAGGTGAAACAATATGCCATAGGTCTTCCGGGTTATGCCAAAATAATTACCGCAACATGGCAGCCGGATGCTTCGCGCGGTGACATACTTGAATACACGGTGCGTGCGTACAACGCGGACGGTCTCGCTTCCGCCAATACCGTGAGCGTTACGACAAAGGTTAAATGAGAGGTAGATAAATGAAAAAGGTTTACGAAAGACCCGCCGTGTACGTTGAGGCGGTGCAGCTCGATAAGCCGATAGCGGTGGGATGCGAAGTGGATTCCGATGATATAAATTCCTTGATCCAACTGGGGTACTTCGGTACAAACGAGTTTGCTTGCACGATAAAAAATGACAACCCGAATTATGACACTGTTTGTTACCACAGTAACGTCATAAAAGCATTAACTTCATAATGCTGCCGCATACACAGAATTTTAAAGTAGCCGATATCGGTTTTAGGATCGAATCCCCGGTTCCGTTTAAACTCCCCGCATGCTTTGCGCCGTTCCTTACCGATGATGACGCGGGTCTGCCGCAAGTTGACCTTACGGTCGCGCTCGGCTCGCCGCAACCGGCGGCGAGCCGAGCGCGACACACACACACTTGGTTGTGGCGCGGCGGCGAGCGGATAGTGCGCGTTGAGGAGGGAGATGCGCGTCATGTGCGCCTTTACATTCCGCGCGATTTTGCCCCCGCTTTGCGAGAAAACGCCAACTGGCTTATGTATCTTGTCCCGGAGCGGGCACTGCTTTCCTGCGGCAGGTTGATATTGCACGCGTCATCCGTTCTGTACCGCGGCAGCGCGTTTGTTTTTACCGCGCCGTCCGGAGGAGGTAAATCCACTCACGCCTCAATGTGGGAGAGCGCGTTCGGCGCCGAAGTGATAAACGGAGACAAAACCGTGCTCGGTTTTTGCGGCGATACGCTGTGGGCGTGGGGAAGCCCAATGGCGGGAACTTCCGGAATATGGCGCAATATCGCGGCGCCGGTGTCGGCGGTCGTGCGTCTTGACAAAGCATCATCCAACAGTGCGGACATGCTTGAGTTACGAGAGGCTTTTATCACTCTTTACAGCGAGGCGGTAAAAAGCGATAACGACCCGCAATTCAATTGCGAATTGCTTGAACTTGTTGATAGGATAACCCAAAAAATAAAAATGCTCGGGCTTCACTGCCTACCGGACGAAAGTGCGGCTGAGTTTTTGCTGCGCTATGCCGAGGCAGAGCCCCGAGGAGGACAAAATGAATTTCAAGACCGGTTTTAATAAACTGCTTGCATGGATAATTGCCGCAGTTGAAACCATCGCGCCGTCGGTGGGAATTTTACCCGAAACAAGAACACTTGATTGGAATTTAGGAGATGGTACCGTGATCTATTGGGTTGAAACGGATAATTCCAAAATTGAAAATGAGGATCTTAAGGATCAGATAGAGCTTTTCGCATGCGAGATGGCTGAGTTTACCAAAGACAAATCGGCTATGGGTATTGTATACGGCGATGCGGAAAAAGCGGGCGATAAGGATATAGTGCTTATCCTTGACAGCAAACTCGGTATCGCAGAAGAAGGATATCAAATCCTAACGGAGAGCGGGCAGCTTCATGTAAGCGCATCCGATGCCGACGGTCTTTTCTACGGCTGCCGATATGTTATCAAGGCTTTGCGATGCGGGGATAGCGGCAAATTGCCGCTTAATGACGTATCGAGCGCTCCCGATTATCCCGAACGCGCCTTTTTCCTCGATTGCGGGCGTAAATATTACAGCCCCGATTGGATTAAGGATATGATACGAGAAATATCATGGTCTAATATGAACGCCATATACATCCACTTTTCGGAGGAGATGGGCTTTCGGCTTGAAAGCAAGACATATCCTTGGCTGGCCGGCGGAGATAATACTCTTTGCATAGGCGGTGCTTCTTGCGGTGTTGCGGATGACAACGATAAATATATAACTCAAGACGAAATGCGTGAGATAGCCGAGGTGGCAAAGCTATACCACGTTGAGATAATACCCTCGCTTGACAGTCCCGGACATATGAACTATGCCGTGAAAAAATATAATCAGCAGTATGATACGGATATAGGCAACTATTACCATTATAACGGGACAACAGCCATTGTCCAAGGTTCGGGAACGGAAGAGGCGCAAAAAAGTTATTCGCGCGGTATAGATATATCAAACGAAGAAGCCGTAACTTTCGCAAAAAATCTTTACGGCGAGTATGCGGCGTTTTTTAAAGAACTCGGTTGCACCAAGTTCGATATAGGCGGCGACGAGCTTTTGGGATGGGGCGCTTCGATAGATGCGAGCGTTTCAAAATGGAAACAACTTGACCACTGGAAAACATATGCCCAAAATCGGAGCGGTAACAGCAACGCCGTTGCATACGACGCATTCATGTATTACATGAACGATATATACGATCTTGTAAAAGGATACGGATATACATCTATACGTATGTGGAATGATGACGCGCTTCGTTCGGCTGATACCGGCTGGAAAGAAGTTGTAAAATTGAATTCGGAAATTGAGATTCAATACTGGACGCCTACAGCTAACAATAGCAAAAACAATGTCCTGACATATTTGAACGCCGGATACAAGGTCTACAATTTCCTTAGCTCATATAATTATTATGTTTTGGGGGATACAAATAGAGGCGTTAAAGGATACGCAGGTATAACATCTCAGCGTATATATGAAAATTGGGCGCCTAATGTATTTACTCCGTATAATGAAACAGGGTCGGATACGGCTATCGGTAATGAAAATGTCCTCGGTAGTGCATTGTGTGTGTGGTGCGATAAGCCGAGTACCGAATCGGCGGAAACTGTAAAAAGTAATCTTCTTCCGTTGCTCCGCATGAACGGTCTTAAGGCTTGGGATGCGGATGCAAACGTAGCGGTTGCTTATGATGATATTCAAACCATAGTGAATGCTTTTGAAGATGTTCCCAATGTTTCGTGTGTGGCAGTTCCCGATATCTATCAATTTCCTGATATAAGCGAGCTTAAGGCATTGATAACGGAGTCTGAGACGCTTGATACGAGCATTTACACCGAGGAAAGTGTGGCAAAATATACCGCAGCGATCGTGGCGGCAAAAGTCGTGCTTGATATTGACAGACCCACATCCGAGCAGGTAAGCGAAGCCGTTTCGGCTGTAAATACCGCTAAAGCGGGATTGGTACTTGATCTTGATTATACCAAACTCGATGCGTCGCTTGACACCTTTGCAAAATGCGACGGCGAGACGTACACCGACGAGACATATCGCGCATATTCGCTGTATGTCGAAAAAGCAAAAACGATAAGATCGGATGTCACGGTCGATCAAGCGTCGGTGGACGCTGCGGCGGCGAAACTTGATGAGCTGTACAATGATCTCATTTTGAGATCGGATGTCGCGGAGGGGGATGATTGGTTCCTTTCCTTTGCTTCTCAATCCAAGTACGCATATGTAGGTAAAATGTTCGTTACTACCGTGTACGTCAGAGGTGATACGGATACATGTAAGTTTTTGATGTACGATGAGGATGGTGACCGTGTTGATTTTGTGCGCATAGCATGGTCGGGTTCCACATCTTCTTCGGGCAAGTACGGAGCGCAGATAAGGATAGCCGCCGAGGTGAGCGGTGAGCACATATACACCGTCTATGCCGTAAATAAAGACGGTAAGCGTTCGCCCGATTCGCTAAGCCTTACGCTTACGGTAAAATAAATAATCTGCAAAGGCGGGGTCGTTAAAAGTCGGTTTAAACTTTTATCGACCCCGAACGGCATAATAATGGATATAAAAAGATACGCGTTTATGAGAGGTGCCGAAAAGCATATTCCCGTCAGCGGCACATTTGAACTGACACCGCGCTGCGATTTTTCCTGCGAGATGTGTTATATTCGTATGTCGTCGTCCGAACAGCAGATTGCCGGGCGCGAGCTGTCCACCGAGCAGTGGCTATCGCTCGGCAGGGAAGCTGTTGGCGAGGGGATGATATATCTTTTGCTTACGGGTGGCGAGCCGACGATGAGGGCTGATTTTTGCGAGCTGTATACTCGTCTTGTTAAAATGGGGCTTATGATATCCGTTAACACCAATGCCTCGCTGATAGATGCAAAGGTAGCCGAGTGCTTTGAGGCGTACCTGCCGGAGGCGGTAAATATAACGGTCTACGGAATGTCGAATGAGACATATCGTACCGTGTGCGGCGTGCCGGACGGTTACAGTCGTATGCGCGAGGGTGTTGAGCGATTGCGCCGCGCCGGAGTTCCGATGGTCTTTAATACCACCTTTACACGTCATAACGCCGCCGATATGGAGGCTGTGGTCGATTTTGCAAAATCGCATGGAATACCGATACGCACGGCGGGATTTATATTTCCACCGGTGCGTTGCGGCAAAGAGGGGGAATGTGAGTGGATACTCTCCCCGCGCGAGCAAGGCGAACTTTGCGCAGGATTTGATAAGTTGACGCTGAATGACGAAGACCGTAATCGCCGCGAGGAAATATTTGACGAATGCCGAACCGAGGAGCATGTTGCTCACGGTTGCGGCGCTCGCAGCGGTTGCATGGCGGGACGCGGTGCGTTTTGGATAACATGGGACGGTAAAATGCTTCCGTGCGGTATGCTACCGCAATTGTCTGCCGACCTCGGCAAGTTGAGCTTTTCCGAAGCCTGGGAGCGTATGCGCGACATGTCAAAACGTGTAACTATACCCGATGAGTGTAAAAGCTGCCCGCGCGGTCGTGTTTGTCCCGTTTGCGGGGCGGTGGTGTCATCCCTCGGCAATGTCGCCGAGCCGCCGCGCCGTCTTTGCGAGTTTGTCTCGGCCATGATAGATTCATCGCGTTCCGCTCCGTGCGATCGGCATTGATGGTAATCCATCAATGCCGATCGCATTGCATTGTCGGGCTTGACTTTTATCTCGTATTGTAATATAATCTTATTATTAAATCTATATTATTATAATCGGACGGTTAAGGCTGATATGGAAATGAAAAAAATAAACGGCGGTACATTTGAGGGAGAACGTGCGCTTTTTGCGTCAAAGGATATGCATATCGAGCGCGCGATATTCGCCAACGGCGAGTCGCCATTAAAGGAAAGCCGTAATCTGGAGCTTTTGGGGTGCATGTTCAAATGGAAGTACCCGCTTTGGTATTGCAATTGTGTAAATGTCGATGATTCGGCATTTTTTGATATGGCGCGTGCGGGAATATGGTATACAAACGATATTTCTGTCAAAAATACCGTTATCGAAGCGCCGAAAGCATTCAGGCGTTGCCGCGGTGTTTCGCTTGACGGTGTACAGTTCACCAATGCGGCGGAAACGCTTTGGAATTGCAACGATGTGAAAATGAAAAACGTTACTGCCCGCGGTGACTACTTTGCCATGAATTGCACAGGGATGGAAATAGACGGCTTGACCCTTGTGGGCAATTATTCTTTCGACGGTGCCAAAAATATAACCATCAGAAATTCCAAGCTTCTTTCAAAAGATGCGTTTTGGAACGCAGATAATGTTTGCGTATACGATTCATTTATCTCGGGTGAATACCTCGGTTGGAATGCCCGCCGACTCACACTTGTCAATTGCACGATAGAGAGTTTGCAGGGTCTTTGCTATGTCGGTGAACTTACAATGCGCGGGTGCCGCATGCCGGGAACTACGCTGGCGTTTGAATACAGTCGTGTGGATGCCGAAATTATAGGCGATATTCCGAGCGTTATCGATCCCGCGGGCGGTCGTATATCTGCCGACGATATTGGCGAACTTATAATAAATGCGGATAGGGTGGATCCGTCCGCTACAGTGATAACATGCCGCGCGGCGGAGGAGAGTGCAAAATGAAATACGATTTTGATGCCGTAATAAACAGACGTAACACCGATTCGGTAAAATGGGATCTTATGTCCGAGGGTGAACTGCCCATGTGGGTGGCTGATATGGATTTTACAACCGCTCCCGCGATAACGGAGGCTATCGCCAAGCGTGCCGCGCACGGTGTGTTCGGTTACACTCTCGTCCCGGATGAATGGTATACCTCCATCATCAATTGGTGGGGCAAGCGTCACGGTCTTACACTTACGCGGGACGATCTATGCTTTTGTACCGGAGTTATCCCCGCCATAACAAGCTCCGTCAAGCGCATGACCAATGTCGGCGATAATGTTGTTGTGCTCACGCCTGTTTACAATGTGTTTTTCAATTCAATCGAAAACAGCGGCAGGCATGTTCTGGAATGCCGTTTGAAATATGACGGCGCAGGATATGATATAGATTTTGAAGATCTTGATGAGTGCCTTGCTCATCCGCTTACAACGCTTATGATACTTTGTAATCCGCATAATCCCGTGGGTAGGATATGGTCGCGTGAAGAACTTTGCCGTATAGGAGAAATGTGCCGCAGGCACGGTGTTTTTGTGATTTCCGATGAGATACATTGCGATCTTACGGATCCCGACTTTGAATATACGCCTTTCGCCGCGTCATCGCGCGAAAATGCGGAGATCGTCGTGAGTTGTATTTCTACCAGTAAAGCATTTAATATTGCGGGGCTTCAATCGGCAGCTGTGATAGCACAAAATCCGCACCTGCGCGAGCGCATAGTGCGCGGACTTAACAGTGACGAAGTTGCCGAACCCAACTGTTTTGCCGCTTTGGCTGCCGCCGTGGCATTCGGCGAGTGCGGAGAATGGCTTGATGAGCTTCGCGCGTATCTTTCCGAAAACAAGCGGCGTGTGAGAGAGTTTGTGAGCAATGAACTTCCTGTCCTTTCAATGTTCGAACAGAGGGCAACGTATCTTTTATGGATAGATTGTTCGCGAATTACCGCAGACAGCATTTTGCTTGCGGACTTTATTCGCGAGCGCACGGGACTTGTGCTTACTGCGGGGCGGCAATATCGTGGTGACAGCGCACAATTTATGCGTATGAACGTTGCCTGCCCGCGTATTGTTCTTGAGGACGGACTCGGACGTCTTAAACGTGGAATTTCCGAGTTCTGCGCCGAAAAGGGAATTAAAGAGTATGCGCGATAAGCTTGCAGCGCTTCGTCCGCATATATGGCAGGTATGGCGGCTCAGCTTGCCCGCGATTCTTACGCAAATAACCACCATTGCAATGCAATACATAGATTCGGCAATGGTGGGCAATCTCGGTGCTGAGGCTTCGGCGTCGATCGGTCTTGTATCGTCAACCACATGGTTGCTATCGGGACTTACATATGCCGTATCCGCAGGTTTTTCGGTGCAGGTTGCGCACCGTATAGGAGCGGGTAAGGATGACGAGGCGCGTGCGGTGCTTCGCCATGCGCTTGCCGGCGCCGCGATAGTATCCGGTATACTTGCCGCTATAGGAATTTCCATATGTCGCCCGCTCCCCACATGGCTTGGCGGAGACGCCGAATTGCTTGATGATGCAACGGCGTATTTTGCCGCTTTTGCGGTGATGATACCTTTTTCGCAAATCAATTCGCTTTCATCTTCCTGTTTGCAATGCAGCGGTGATATGGTTACGCCCAGTATACTTAATGCCGTTATGTGCGGACTTGATGTGATTTTTAACGCAATACTTATCCCGCATTTCGGTGTGGTGGGGGCGGGTATGGGAACCACTGCCGCATGTGTGATAGTAAGCCTTATTATGTTGTGGTTTTGCTGTGTTAAAAATAAGCGTTTGAGGCTGGTCGGGGGCGGATGGAAACGCCGTGTTCATAGCGGCAATCGTTCCGATGTGCGTGGGTATGATACGGCAATTATCAAACGCGCATTTGCCATCGGGCTTCCCGTTGCCGTTCAGGAAATAGCTATGAACAGTGCAATGGTTGCCGCAACCTCACTCATAGCACCACTGGGATCGGTCTCCATTGCCGCAAATTCATTTGCCGTTACGGCGGAAAGTCTTTGTTATATGCCCGGGTACGGGATAAGCTCGGCGGCAACAACGCTCGTCGGACGCAGTATTGGCGCGGGTGATGCCAAACTTGCCCGCAGATACGGTAATATATCCGTAGCCATGGGCGGAATTATTATGGGTATCGGCGGCGCTTTGATGATGCTGGCATGCCCGCTTGTTTTTATGTTTTTAACCAAAGATCCCGATGTGCGCGCACTTGCCGCCGAGGTGCTGAGAATGGAGCTGTTTGCCGAGCCGCTGTTCGGTGTTTCCATTGTCGCCGCGGGAGCGTTGCGCGGTGCGGGGGATACGTTTTTGCCCAGCATTTTGTCGCTTTCAAGCATTTGGATAGTAAGGATAGGTATTGCTTCCTTACTTGTTCCGCGCATGGGACTTTACGGTATGTGGATAGCTATGACGATAGAACTTTGTGTGCGCGGAATACTGTTGCTCGTAAGGCAGCTTACATCCCGCCACTATGATAAGGCGGCGGCGCAAAACGCAGCGGCTGAATGAATCTTTTTGCTTCCGCACCGAGAGACCGCCAAAACATCGCGCGGACAACATAAAGCAATAATGAAACAGAAATTAACTATAAAAAAAACCAACTATAAAATAACGCGGCTCGCCTGCTATATCGGATATATCGTTCAGGCGATAGTCAATAACTTTGTACCGCTCCTGTTTGTGGAGTTTTCGGTAAGTTACTCGATACCGCTTATAAAGATAACATTTTTGATAACGGTCAACTTTATTATTCAACTTATCGTCGATTTGCTCAGTGCACTGTTCCTTGACCGCATAGGCTACCGTGCATCTGTCATTGCCGCGCATGTGTTGACGGCGGTCGGATTTGTAATGCTTACGGTGTTGCCGAATATTATCGGCGATCCGTTTGTAGGCATATTGATATCCGTAGCCGTTTACGCCGTCGGAGGCGGATTGCTTGAGGTCGTTATCAGCCCTATCATCGATTCCACACCTGCCGAGAACCGCGGACGCAACATGAGTTTTTTGCACTCTTTTTACTGTTGGGGACATGTTGGCGTTGTACTGCTCAGCACTTTGTTTTTTTCAGTATTCGGGATGGATTCATGGCGTGTTGCGGCTCTATTGTGGGCGCTGGTACCGGTACTCAATATTCCGTTGTTTGCCGTGTCGCCGCTCAATATGGCTGCGGCTTCGGGGGGGAACGGCGTAGAATTTGAGACCTTGCCCGCGGAGCATATGGGAATATCCGATCTTTTGCGCACAGGAACCTTCTGGGTGTTGGTTATTATGATGGTCGCCGCGGGAGCGTCCGAACAGGCAGTCAGCCAATGGGCATCAAGTTTTGCCGAGCGAGGTTTGGGGGTTGGAAAGGCTGTTGGCGATCTTGCGGGACCTATGGCATTTGCGTTTTTAATGGGGCTTTCAAGGCTTGTTTGCGGTAAGTTTGATAACGAGCGGACTATAAAATACAGTTCTTTTCTTTGCATAGCGTCATATGTTACCATAGTGCTTCTGCCGTTCCCGGTTGCGGGACTTATCGGCTGTGCGGTATGCGGTTTTTCGGTTGGCGTTATGTGGCCGGGTACATATACTATGGCATCTGAAAGACTCGGGGGAGGAACCGCGATGTTTGCTCTGCTTGCACTTGCGGGAGATGTGGGCTGTGCGCTCGGACCTACCGTTGCCGGGGTGGTTTCCGGACTATTCGGTGATGATCTGCGTATAGGTATTGCGGCGGCACTTGTTTTTCCCGTGCTTATGATGGTAGGCATTCTGCTTACGGAGCGCCGAAAAAAAGTCAAATCCGAAAATATGCAATAAAAATCTCGGGCACTCGGAGCCATGCGACGACGAGTGCCCAACGCTATATTTTATTTTTTCGTTACGGTAAGCAAACAAGCAGAGTGGAGGAGACTGCTCTGAGCGCACCTGCCGAAGGTGAGTTTTGGGTAATATAATTTCCCTTTGAATCTTTAAGTATTACGGTAGATGAACCGCCGCCGTCAAGATTCAGTGCGTCGGTGCATCCGAGTGAGTGGAAAATGGCCGCAAGATCCGAAAAAGATGCGCCGTTTGATGTTTCGGGTTGTCTGCCGTCAACGACCACAAGAAATACCTTGCCGGAAGCATCGTATCCGACTGCGGTGCGCGGATGACGTACGGTGCTGAATTCTCTGTCGGATATTTCCGGTATCTTACCACCGGACATAAGTATATCCGATCCGCCGACACCGCTTATAATTTGGTCCGCTGAATTTAGCTTTTGAAAATCACTGTTGCCGGTGCCTATTACATAGCTTCCGTCGGCGCGAACTCCAAACCATGGGCGATCGGATGCCGATGAGAGCAACTCTCCGTTTTTAACGCAAAGACCTCGCGGTAGGCAGGTGCCTCCCATATCAAAAAAGTCGGCATTAACTCCCGCTATCGCGTTTTTGCCGTTGGCTGCTGCCGCTTTCATTTGATTTGCAACATTTGATACCTTGTTAAGCAAAACGGTGCCGTCCTGCGGTGTGCCTGTGTAAAGCGTTGCCGCGCCGCGCTCTACGGATATGATGTAGACGCGCACCGGTTTTCCGTCATTGTCGGCGTAGAGTCGTTCTATGTACTCAACGCCTTCGGCGTGTGTGGTTCTTGTCTCCTCTTTTAGTACCAAACCGTTGGAGTTCGGCAACTCGTTGCCGCTTATGTCCGCGTGACCGAGCGTGATATCGTAACATCCGGTGGAGTCTTGTGGGAGGTAATTGTCAATAAAGCGTTGTATCGCGATGTATCCCGCATCCGATTTCATAAAATCTATGGCTATATCCGCGCCTACTTCGCGCAGAATATAACCGTAGTTACCGGAAATATCCGAAAAATGTTTACCGTCAATGCCGGATGTGCCAAGGTATATTGCATGTCCGCCCTCAAATGCCGATGCGCCTACTATATTTATCTGTGTGCCTGTAAGTTTACCTATGGCATGTGCAAGTTCGGTTGCCACACCTTTTACCGACGGTACCGAATTTGAACGCACTATTGTATACTTTTCAATCGGCGTACCGTTTATCGTCAGTGAGCTCAGAGGGTATTCGTGGCGATGTTCGTATCGCGTACCGACAGTGAGCGTGGCGGGAGTTCCGGTGGGGGACTCGCTTTCGGCATCGTACCCGAATATATTTTTCAAAAATGCACGCGCGGCGTTAAGAGTGGCTTCGGCACTGCCGCCGCATATCGTTATAACTCCGGTGGAATCTACGCTGTATACCCAATCCAGGCAGGTAAGTCCATCGGCAGCCAAGACCGACGAATCGCGATTTGTCGCGCCGATAACTATCTCGTAATCTCCCTGTACAAGTCCCGCAGCCGGAACGATAAGGTCGGTGCCGCCCTCAAACTCAACGCCGTATATATCGCCGAGAGCCTTGCGAACGAGTTTAAGCGCTTCTGTTTCGTTATTCTCGGATTCGTCGGGGCGAACTATTACAAAGCGATTGTCTATCTCAAATGTTACCGGAGTCTCGGGGACCTCCGGTGTTGTTTCATCATTCCCAACATAGATCTTACAGCCAACGAGGCTTATAAACATTGCAATCGCCAAAAACCATGCAAGTGCCGTTTTTTTGTGTTTTGATAAAATCATCGTGGTCTCCAGTCTGCCGCCTTGAGTCGGCAAGTTATACGTATTTTTCATGGTTAATTATATTATATTCGATGCGGTATGTCAAGCGTACCGTGGTTAAAAGCAAATTGTGGTTTGCGATGATTGACATGCAATTTAAGTTGTGATATAATTAATTCGGTTGACAGTATCCGAAGCGGATCAGAGGGGAAGTGCCAATGGACGAAAATAAAAAATCACACCGCGAAAACACTGCGGAGAAGTACTACGACTCCGCCGCATATCTGATGGGTGCGGTGCTTGTTTTTGTGATTATCATATCTGCGATTCCGGGAATTATCGGGGGCGAGCTGTGGAGCGCGGCGGTTTGCATTGTTATTTGGATAGTGGCTATCGGGCCCGTCATCGGGTATTACATATATCAATGGCTTTACTATCGTAACGTAAAACTCATAAACATACAAAACGCCGAATTTTGCGGAACAGACAGCGGTTGTTTTAAAGATATCGGTCTGCGCCTTTATGTCAATACGGACGGTGCGCGTCGTGTTGTGACCACGCGCCGCGTATTCGGTACCGGAGTTTTTGCAAATTCCGTTGACAGATACACTTGCGGTGATATAACGGTCGGATATAACGCCGATCGTGGCGAGTGGATAGTACTTTTTAAAGATTATTAAAACAGCTAACACAGGCGACCGTGCGGCATGCATCGGTCGCTGTTTTGAATTTGCAGGTTTTGGCGCGGAGATATGCAAAACCGATCCGGAAGCATTGACAAATCGCGCGTAATGCTTTATAATTATACTTAATGAACTATAATGAATTCACCGATCATTTATTGAATATTCAAGGAGGACATGCCAAATGTCAAAGCTAACACTCGGCAATATTTACAGTGGTTTTAAGGTTACGCGTATCACATATGTTCATGAGATCGGAGCTGATCTTTATGAACTGGAGCATCAAAGATCCGGTGCGAGGCTGGTTTATATAGACGCCGATGATAACAACAAAGTTTTTTCCGTCTTTTTTAAAACTCTTCCCGCGGACAGTACGGGGGTTTTTCATATACTTGAACATTCCGTTCTTTGCGGATCGAAAAGGTATCCCGTAAAGGAGCCGTTTGTAGATATGCTTAAAGGATCGATGGCTACATTTCTTAACGCCATTACTTTTCCTGATAAAACAGGCTACCCGGTAGCAAGCTGCAATGACCGTGATTTTGCCAATCTTATGAGTGTTTATCTCGATGCCGTTTTTGCGCCCAAGGTGTGCGAGCGTGAGGAAATATTTATGCAGGAGGGCTGGCATTACGAAATAGAAAGCCCCGATGGCCCCATGACCTACAAGGGCGTTGTGTTTAATGAAATGAAAGGGGCTTATTCTTCCGTTGACAGACGAATGATGGGGTGTATAGACGAGGCGCTCTATCCCGATTCTCCATATCGTCATTCTTCCGGCGGCGCACCCGCAAACATTCCCGATCTTACATACGAGCAGTTTGTTGCTACTTACCGTAAATACTATCACCCCGAAAATTCTTATATGTTCCTTTACGGTAATATGGATGTTGAGGAACGTCTTGCCTATATTGATACCGAATATCTCTCCAAGTACGAGCGCACTGGTCTACGCTTTGATATTCCGATGCAGAGTCCGGTTGTAAACGATGATGTTCGCGCGGAGTATCCCATAACGCAATCCGATCCGCTTGAGGGCAACAGCTACATCACATATTCCTGCGTGGTGGGGGAATACAGCGAAAAAGAAAAGCTTTTGGCGCTCGATATACTTGCCTCGGTGTTAACCTCAACCAATGATTCGCCGCTCAAGCGTATATTCCTTGAGAGCGGCATGGCGTCGGATATGAACGCCTACGTCGCCGATGGCATTGCGCAACCGTATCTTGTATTTGCGCTTCGCAAAACGGATGCCGATAAAAAGGAAAAATTCGAGGATATGCTTTTTGCCGAGTTGCGACGCATTGCCGCCGAGGGAATCGATAAGACAGCACTGAGCGCCGAGCTGAACCAAGCCGAGTTCCGTATGCGTGAGGGACGTCAGGGAGGCAGCCCCAAGGGACTTGGTTATAATTTCAGCGTACTTTCAAGCTGGCTTTACGGCGGTCGCCCGGAGCTCTACCTTGAGTATGAGGAGATGTTCGAACATCTTAAGGCGGGCGTTGACGGAAGATATTTTGAAGATCTTATAGAGGAGTGTATACTTCAAAATCATCACCACGCGGTCGTTGTGCTGACCCCTTCGCACACCCTTGCCGCCGAGGAAGCAAAGGCGGAGGCTGACCGCATTGCAGCCTATCGAGCAACTCTGAACGAAAGCGCGATAGCGGCTCTTTGCGAGCGTACAAAGGCACTTGTTGAATTTCAAAGTGCCGAGGACACACCAGAGCAAAAGGCAACAGTTCCTGCATTGGCGTTGAGCGATATCAGCGATACCATAGTTGAACTGCCCTGCCGTACCGAGGATTATAACGGTTGCACATTGCTTGTGACGGAGACGGACACCAAGGGTATTGCATATGTAAATTATTATTTTGATGTGTCTCATCTGCCGCTCAAATATCTGCCCTACGCCAATCTTTTTTGTAGCCTTGCGGGGCAGCTCTCCACCAAAAAACATACCGCGGCACAACTTGACATAGCAATAAAAACGCACATCGGCAGCTTTGGTACACCCATGTGTTCTTTTACAAAAAAGGACGATAAAAACGATGTTACTCCCATGGTCAGCATAAGGGCGGGCATCCTTCGGGATGATATCCCCGCGGCGCTTGATCTTATGGATGAGATAATACGCGAGTCGGTGTTTGACCGCGATGAGATAGGCAAATTGATAACGCAAAGAAAAAACTCAATGCAAATGTCGATAGCGCAAAGGGGCAACAGCTTTGCCTCCAATCGTGTGCAATCCTATTGCACCACCGAGGGAGCATATGTCGATAAGTTGTGGGGAATTGGTTTTTACCGTCACCTTTCGGCGCTTGCCGCAAATCTTGACGGTAAATTCGGCGAGATAAAGGAAGGTCTTACGGCTGTGGTGAGCGAGCTGACAAAAGCAAATCTCACCATAGGTGTTACGGGAGATGCCGAACTCATCGGCGCGTTTCGCGCCGCCGCACCGAGTTTTGCCGAGGGGGTGTCGGCAGCCGGTAGAAAACGCTATCTGTTGCAGCCCGAATATCACGGTAACGAGGCATTTATCATCCCCGCGGGTATCAACTACGTTGCAAAGGGATTTAACTATATAGATGCCAAACTTGGCATAGATCCCAAGCGTCAGGTGCTTTCAAAAATATTGGCTCTTGATTGGCTGTGGAACGAGGTAAGAGTGCGTGGCGGTGCATACGGTGTGTCGTTTGGAGTATCGGCAAACGGAAGTGCAACATTCTCATCATATCGCGACCCAAGCGTTGCACGTACTATAGGAGCGTATGACGGAACTGTTGAATATCTTGCGGATTTTGCAAAAAAGAC
>CAZISZ010000022.1:0-17029 GCA_964542035.1 uncultured Ruminococcus sp.
CGTTGCAAGTTCCGGGCTGTAGCGTTCGAGTTCACCGTTGATAATTTTTATATCCTCTATCGGATCGCGGTATTCGGTGGCGGCAATATCCACCACGTGCAAAAGCAGTCGGCAGCGGTCAACATGCCGCAAAAAGGCATGACCGAGCCCCGCACCGTCCGCCGCGCCTTCGATAAGACCGGGAATATCTGCCGCAACAAAGCCGGCACCATCTCCCGCCGGTGCGGGAACGACTCCGAGCATGGGAGAAAGTGTGGTGAAATGATAGTCCGCCACCTTGGGGCGCGCCGCGCTGATGCGGGATAGCAAGGACGACTTGCCAACGCTCGGGTAGCCTATAAGACCAACGTCCGCAAGCATTTTCAGTTCAAGTATTACCTCGCGCTCTTCGCCTCGCGTACCGTTTTTTGCAAACATGGGAACCTGACGAGTGGGAGTGGCAAAATGTCTGTTTCCCCAACCGCCGCGCCCGCCGCGGCACAGTGTAAAGTCGGCTCCGTCGTTTTCGGACATATCGTGGATTATTTTATCGGTTTCGGGATCGCGCAAAAGGGTGCCGGGGGGGACGGGGATGAAGAGATCGTCCGCGCTCTCGCCGTGAAATTTGCGCCCCGAGCCGTCGCCGCCCGCTGCGGCAACGAATTTGCGTTTGTATCTGAATGCCAACAGCGTATTGCTGCCGTGATCAACGCGAAAAACAATGCTGCCGCCGCGCCCGCCGTCGCCTCCGTCGGGACCGCCGTGCGATACGTATTTTTCACGTCTGAAAGAAACAGCACCGTTTCCGCCGTTGCCGGCTTTTACATATATTTTTATTCTGTCTATAAACATCGGATGTGTCCTTTTTTATTTCGTATCGTCGCCTTTTTCGCGTATTATAAGCTTTATGGGGGTTCCCGCAAAGCCGAAGGTATCGCGCAGGCAGTTCTCTATATATCTTTGGTATGAAAAATGAAACAACTCGGCACTGTTGCAAAAGATAACAAAGGTTGGGGGCGCCACGGAGGTTTGGGTCATATAATAGATGCGTAAACGCTTGCCCTTATCCGTGGGGGGCTGCACACGAGTTACCGCCTCGCGCAACACATCGTTGAGCATGCCTGTGGATATGCGCATGACGGAGGATGAATATACTGCGTTTATCTGACCGAAAAGATTGGTTACGCGCTGACCGGTGAGTGCCGAAACGTACATTATGGGTGCATATGGCATATACGAGAGAGCTATACGTATCTTGTTATCAAAATCGCGCACCGTGGTGTTGTCCTTGCCCTCTATCGAGTCCCACTTATTTACAACGATAACCGAAGCCTTGCCCGCCTCATGGGCGATGCCGGCAATTTTTTCGTCCTGTTCGGTTATGCCCTCGCCGGCGTCTATCATGATAAGGCAAACATCGGCGCGTTCAACGGCGGTATGTGCGCGGAGAACCGAATATTTCTCAACACTGTCCTTTATCTTGGCACTGCGGCGAATGCCGGCAGTATCGATAAAGGTGTAAGTGCCGAATTGATTTACCACGCGTGTGTCTATTGCATCGCGTGTGGTGCCGGGAATATTTGAAACTATCATTCTGTCGGCACCGGATATGCGATTGATGATGGAGGATTTGCCTGCGTTCGGTTTGCCTATAACGGCAACGCGAATGCCCGCCTCGGGTTCTTCGGTGTTTTCATCGTTTGGCAGAAACTTCAGAACTTCATCAAGAAGATCTCCGGTACCGGTGCCGTGAACCGAGGAGAGAGCTATCAGCTCGCTGTCAAAGCCGAATTCGTAAAATTCGTAAAACTCTGAGGGAGTGGCTCCTACTCTGTCGCATTTGTTTACCGCAACAACAATGGGCTTGCGACTCTTTTTGAGCATTACGGCTATCTCGCGGTCATCCGCTGTCGGACCTGTGCGAACGTCGCAAAGAAATATGATAACATCGGCGGCCTCTATCGCTATTTGCGCTTGCATACGCATGTGGGAGAGGATTATATCGTCGGTTTTCGGTTCAATACCTCCCGTGTCTATAACGGTAAGGGCGCGTCCGCACCACTCGGTCTCTCCGTATATACGGTCGCGCGTCACTCCAGGAGTATCCTCAACTATCGCGCGCCGCTCTCCGATCAGCTTGTTAAAAAGCGTGCTCTTGCCCACATTGGGTCTTCCTACTATTGCAATTACGGGTCTTGACATTTTTATGACCTTGGCTTTCGCCGTGCGAAAGCTTCCTTAAAAATTATTTTATCTGTATCTTTGTTTTATCTTTATTGTTTGGTCGGACTCATTGAAAGATAGGCATCGGCGGTTGAAAGCGGCAATGAAAATTCGGCAAATCCGCCGAGATTTGATGTCAGTTCTATCACTATCACAAGCTCGGATGGTGTAAAATAGGTGTCGGGGTAGGTGTTGTACAGTTCGTACATTGAATATTGCGTCATCATATCCGAAAGAGATATCGAGCTTTGAATGTTGCTGTTTCCGCTGATTTGCTTGAATTTACCGTTCTCAAACAGTTCGCGCAGTGCGCCAAAGTCGGAATAAAGCTTTTTTTGCGATATATTGCGACCGGTGCTGAGATTTATTACATTGGCATATACAAAGTTCACGTTTGCGGTGTCATCCGAATAACTGAGTTCCCCCTCGGATCTTACCGCCAACAGATTGCCGCCGAGGTATGTGACAGTGGAGCTTGTTATCTCGTATTTTACCGTAATGCCGTTTTTGGTGTACTCGTCAAGTCCGAGCAAGCGGTTTTTGAATTCTGATGCGGCTATCTCCCCTAAAAGCTCGTTTATCTTTGTCTGCATATCGGGGTTTGAAAGCCCCGTGAGCTTGGGATAGCGCAGTATCTTGCGGCTCTTTTGCGATCCGACTTCCGCCAAAACTTCGTCAAGCACCACCGTATCGTAATCATAGTGAACAATGTCAACTATTTGCGTTGTTTCCTCGGTGATCGGTTTTGTTGCGGGACCCGTGGGAGCCGTTGTCGAGTTATCTCCCGCCGCGGTGGTGTTATCATTTGTTAACGGTTCTGTCAGCGGTTCGGTTACCGACGGATCGTCGGTGAGCACGTCCACCCCCACCACAAGCGAGTGATCCGGTGTGTCATCTCCTACACGGCGACAGGCAATAAGCGTCAATGATGCCAATGTCGGCAAAAGCAATGCCGAGGCTGCAACGCGAAGGAGCGATATTTGTTTTTGATCTTTGTTTTTCATTTTTCAATTTCTTTTTTGCTGTGAAAATGTTTTCTTGTGCGGCAAGCCGCGGGAGGAAAGCGTTTCAGCACCCGTCCCTCGTCAAAGCGGCAATAAATTCGCCGCCGTCGCATTTTATCGGCTTTACCGCCACGCCGAGTTTTTCCGAAAGTTCCGCGGGGGTCATGCCGCAAAGAAATAGGTCTCCCTCCGCGCGAAGCGCGTTGGCGGGGAAGTACAGCGTCTCGCCGAGTTCACATCCAGCAAGTTGCGCGGCAATATCTCGACCGGTAAGAAGTCCCGCTACGGTTATTGTTTCACCGAAAAAGTCGTTGCGTATTTTGTATACGTTTACGCGCAGATGCCCGTGCGCCTCCTCGGCGCGATGTGCCAGTGCCTGCATTGTTTCATATGCAGCGTATCCTGTGGCAACCGATACAACTCTTTCCGGTGTATCATCGGGCGCGCGGTCGGTAAAGCGAAGTTCCGCGTTTGCCTCCTCACTGAAAGAGGTCAGCATTCCCACGCCGTCCTCGATTTGTCCGTAATCTTCGTAAAAATCCGGCGGGGGAAGCGGTACGCCGCCGCGCACGTAAAACTCATCCGAACAGCGGACTATGTGACTGCCGCACTCGGAGTAAAATCTGTCCGACCAACGTGTTACCTGCGCGATAACTTCGCGGCATTCCTCGGGGGAGAAAAGAGTCAGCGGTGTCAACCCCTCGCGGTATTTGGTGATGCCGGCGGGAACTATCGTTATCGCCTCAAGTGAGGGGCGCAACTTAGCAAGGTCACCGAGTGTTTTCTCAAGCGCCTCGCCGTCGTTTATTCCGCGGCACAGAACTATCTGTGCGTGTAAAACTATTCCCGCCTCGGCAAAACGGTCAAGATATTTCAGCGTTTTGCCGGCAAAGCGATTGTGCATCATGCGGCAACGCAAATCCGGGTCGGTTGTGTGAACGGAAACATTTATCGGCGAGATGTGCATCTCGATTATTCGGTCTATCTCATGATCGGTAAGATTTGTGAGAGTGATGTAACTGCCTTGAAGAAAGGAGAGGCGCGAGTCATCGTCTTTGAAATAGCAGGTGGGGCGCATCCCGGGAGGGTTTTGATCTATAAAGCAGAATATACATGAATTGCGGCAGGAGTGTTTTTCGTCCATCAGCGCCGAACCGAATTCAAGCCCGAGGTCGTCTTCCTCCGCTTTGCGAATGCGAAATACCATCCTCTTGCCGTCTCGCATGACTTCAAGTTTCAGGCGCCGCTCATATATTCTGAAGCGGTAATCCAGCACGTCGCATATTTCGTGACCGTTTACCATCATAAGCTCATCGCCCGGCAAAAGTCCTGCGGATTCTGCCATGCTGCCGGGCGTGATCCCTGTTGTTTTTACCATTGCGCGTGTCTCCTTGCTGAATTATTACGTCTATGGGTTGGGAAAGTTTTGCAATTTGTTGAGTTAATATAATATTATATCACACTGCTGCGATTTTGTCAATTTCGCGACGGTGGGTGAAGCGGTTGGCTTACTGCGCTTCGGAGATAAGATATTCCTCAAGGCATAATCCTGCGTTGTATATGCGTTCCGCATGATATCTGCCGACATATCTGAAATGCCACGCTTCGGCGGCGTGTCCCGTTATTTCCGTTTTGTCGGCGGGGTAACGCTGTATAAATCCGAACTTGTGGGCGTTTTCGCAAAGCCAGTTATACACTCGGCTGTCCGCAAACGCCGCGGCGGCGGGGGATGTGTCGCAAAGATCTGCCGCAAGCCCGCTTTGGTGTTCGTCGTATCCCGGTTCGGTACAGTAGCTTTGTACCACTTGACGCGCATCGGCAAGCGACAGTATGTACATATTATTTAATATGTAGTTTTTGTTGATGTGATCATATCCGAGCGCGGCATATGCACGGTCGCTGAAACGCTTGCCGGTGGCTGCGTAAAATAGGGAACTGAAATTTCGTTCTGTCGAAAGATAACTGTCAAACAGTGCGGATGCATCTGCGTATGACACATATCCGCGCGCAACGGCAAGTTCGGGATATCCCGAGGCGCGAGCTTCCAATATTAACGCGTCAAGCGCACGCGCGGCGTAAAGTGACAGGCAGGGGGGATCCTCAGGATCACGAGCCGCGGAGGAAGATACGGCGGTAAGATCTGCGGGGGTGTAGCTGTAGTTTAGTTGATGCGTGGCGTTTACCTCTAAAAGATATTCGTCTCGTTCCGGCAGTGTGGGGGACATGTAGCGTTCGTATTCGTCAAGAACTGCCGTAAAGTCATAATTCGACGCTTGGGCGGCGGGCGGCAGCGAGGCGTCCGGCGCGTCGGAGATAGATATGCGCTCCGCCGTGAGGTCGGCTTTTAATGTAAAGGACGGCGCAAGGTATGCTCCGACATTTCCGAATGCTTCCGGATCTGCAACGCGGTCTATGGTTATTACAAGTTTTTTGGTTCCGCGTTGCTCCACCTCCTCAAGCTTTGCGTCTATCCCGTACAGATAGTCGTTTACAAAGGAGAGCGGTACCCATATGTGAGATGTTTCGTTATCCGACCGCGCCGCTCCTTCAAGCATTACCGGGTTGCCGTTGACGGTGGCTGTAATACTGCCGGGAGTTATTACGGCGCTCTCTCCGCTCGGAGTTTCGAATATAAGCTCTGCTTTCGTGCCGCTTATGCTTATCTCCAAAAGTTCGGCTATTTCGGTCAAGTCAAGATATACCACGTTATTTGCCACGACCGCATCGCGATCGAGACGACGCGATTGACCGCAAACCGTGTAGGTGAAACCGCGCGTGTCACGTCCCGCGTCTGTAGATGTGGTAACAAGGCGTATCGCCATAACCGAGAATACAGCGGATGCCGATATCATGAGTATGATCAAAAACAGAAGTAGGTTTTCTCCCACCGCCGCTGCGCGCGCGGCGAATTCGGCGCGTTTTTTTTCTTTGATTCGGCGGCGTATTTGCCGTTTGCGTTCCTCATCTGCCGCACGCCGCCGTTCTTCTTCGGCGCGTCGGCGATTGGCTTCGATACGTCTTTGTTCCGCTTCGGCTCGCGCTCGCGCATCATCGATGTGGTGCGCGGGCGCGGAGCGGTAGGCATTGACCTGCGCGGAGGAACTTACGGTTCTTTGTATGTCGCGGCGCGTCTGCGGCGCATGCGAAGGTTCGCGTACTTGTGTTCGGGTTTTGGGTTTTGTCGCCGTGGATGGATGATTTTGAGGAACCGCATGAGCGGCGCGCGTCGGCGCGTGTTGTACCTGCCGCGGTATTTCTCCCCGTTGTTTTTGCGACTGCGTTGCCGCAGGTCGCATCGAATGTGCCGTCAGGGGGGGCTTGGCGCGTTTTTTCGTCGATTCGGCGGGGCGTTCGTCATAGGACTGAGCCGTTGATGGTGCCGAGTGCGTGACGGAGTTGTTTTTGCGCCGTGCAAGTTCTCGTCGTCTGGCATCAAGCAGTTCAAAATATTCTTCGTCGGTTCCCGCTTCGCTGTGTGATGTGCGTGGCTCGTCCATCGGTTCCTCCTTTCCGCCGTCTAAAGCTTTTTTATATGTTGATTATTGCCCTCGTCGTGCGATCGGTATTATTTTCCGCCTCGCCGCGGATGCTCCTCTTTGGTCTCTATCAGAAAGAAAAAGGGAGATGTGGGGGAGTTTACTATCTTTATCTTTGTTACGCACACACGGTGGCGGGATAGTGAGGAGAGATATTCCTCTATCAGTTCGCCTTCTGCCTTGCCCTCGGCGTGACCGGGATATACCGCAACGGTCAAAACTCCGTCGGGGGAGAGCATGTCTATTGCCGCCGAAATTGCGGGCAGGGTGGTTTCGCGCCGTGTGGTTACCGTTTTATCCGAACCCGGTAACCAACCGAGGTTAAACATGCCCGCGCGTATGGGGTCTTTTATATGCTCGCGCGCGTTGCTGTGCGAATCGAGTATAAGTGTGTAATTTTCAGGGCAATCCGTTTCTTTCATATGCGCCGCGGTGCATTCAAGCGCCTGCGGTTGTATATCAAAGGCGTAAACATGTCCGCTATCGCCTACGGCTTTGGAGAGAAACTCGGTGTCATATCCGTTGCCCATTGTAAAATCCGCGGCTGTGTCGCCCGGACGCAGGTGAGTGAGAATGAATTGTTTGTGAAGTGAAAGAAGATCTATCATTATTATGTCCTTGCCGTCGCGTGACGACCGCTTTCTTTATGTTTTTATTGTTTTCCCGCTTCTTCGGGTGAGTTATGCAAGTCGGCACGCAAAAACTTTATCGCTCGCTCCACTGCGTTCTTTGAGTCATACCACGGCTCGTTCTGATATCTGTAGTCGAATTTCTTGCAAAACCAACTTACATCATCGCAAAGCTTATCAAAGTAAGGCATAACAACACCCTCGGCTGCTTTGGCAAATTCTCGGTATCGACGCCCCGAAAGTTTGGCTTTGGCGGTGCCGAGTAACTCGGCATAGTGCGGTAGGCAGATATAGCTTTGCGCGGCAAACACATCGCGCATATCCTCCTCGGTATCCCAAAGATAGATAATGTTTTCAAGCAGATTTTTAAAATTATGCTCAACACGTCCGCAAACATAGCAACTTTCTCCAAGCTCGCAAATTCGTGCTCTTGCGCGCGTTCCCGGAACCGTCAGCGGTAGGTCGGCAATATCGTGGCGCAGTTTGTCCAGATGACTTTCAAGAGTCAGTGCCATGCCGAGTCTGTTTTTACGTACAAACATCATATCGTAATGCATGCGGCAAAAACCGAGTTTGTTGGTTTCAATGCGGATATCCGGCTCCATCATAGAAGCGCCGAGAATAATATCGAGTTCGTTTTCCTCAAACGCGCGGTAAAGCGAGCATATCGGGCAGGGGCATTTGCGGCGAGCATCCTCCGTACGCCCGAAGTGTTCTTTGATCGGTATTGTGTAGATCTGTTGCATTGGTGGTCAACCTCTCTTGTTTGGTTACGCCGCAGGCTTTGGTTTTTGTTGCGGCTGACTTGCGCTGCCGACCGAAATGTTGTATAATATGATCGAATACGGTCGTATGCAGATTCGTTATTCGACCGAACTGCCGAAAACGGATATACCTTTACAATATGTAATTATATCATATTACACCGCTTGCAGGCAATAGCGAAATAAGATTTATTACGATTTATTTTCATTTTTTTAAACAGGAGCTTTGATATGATAAATATCTACGGTACACCGCCCGCACTTATCGGTGCGGGACGAAAGGGGACAATTCCTTTTGTAAAGCTTGGCGGCATATCGGATTTCGATCTTGCCGCCACAATGGAGTGCGGGCAGTGCTTTCGATTTTCCCGCGTTCCCGACTCATGCCATGAATGCGAATATTCCGGCGTTGCCGGAGGACGCTTTATTTCCGTGGGACAGGACGGCGATGCGCTGACTTTTTACAACATAAACGAAGAAGATTATATTTCGTTTTTTGCTCATTACTTCGGGCTTGATTGCGACTACGGAGCGATAAAACGGGATATTATATCCCGCTCCGAGCGCGATGTGCTTTGCCGCGCCGTTAGCATTGGCGGCGGTATCAGAATACTTGCGCAGGAACCGTGGGAGGCGCTGTGTTCGTTTATTATATCCCAAAACAACAACATCCCGCGTATACGCGGGCTTGTACGGGCAATATCGCGACAATACGGTAAGCCTATCGATTGCGGCGACCTTGCCGCTCACGGTGCCGAGGCGACCGAATACGCTTTCCCATCTCCGCAGTCGCTTTTTTCGGCAGGTGTTGACGCGCTGGCTGCACTCAAAACCGGCTTTCGCGCCAAGTACATATACGACGCCGCATGCAAAGTGACGGATGGGCGTCTCACTCTTTCGGCCGTTGCCGCCGAGGAGAAAACATCCGCGGCGGCGGATATGCTTATGACGGTGTCGGGTGTGGGACCGAAGGTGGCGGCATGTACGCTTTTGTTCGGCTTTGCACGACTCGACGCTTTCCCCATAGATGTTTGGATTAAAAGAGTCATAGCCAAATACTTTCCGGGAGAGTTTGATGCCGCGGCGCTCGGTCCATACGCGGGCGTTGCACAGCAATATTTGTTTTACTACGAACGTTTATTATCCGCGGGCGGGGAAAAATAACGCGCTGTATGCGCGGATTCGTCACGTGCTTAGCGGTACAGCATGGTGGCGGCTTTCTGTTGTGCCGCCTATCGGCGGGCAGGTATCGCGCGCGATATCGTTGTGTTTATACATTTGTCGGTGCTTCGTTTTTATGGATTTTGATATCGGTTTATGCAATTTGAAAAAATGTGACATTGCGGTAAAAAAGACTTGACAATCGCGCGAACGCATGATATAATTTGATTACCGACAAAACCTTGCGGTGTACTGCAAGGATATAAGACTTTATCTCATAGTGTAAAAATAACGGATCTGTCGATATCCGAACTGCTTGGAGGTAACAATGGATATTCGCGAAGTGGCGTCGCTCGGTCACGCCGTTTGTAAAAACATATCGTCGGTCATACTCGGCAAAGAGGCGGAGGTCAGGCTTATCGTAAATGCGCTCCTCTCCGGCGGACATGTTTTACTTGACGATATTCCCGGTACGGGAAAAACATCTTTGGCACGCGCTTTGGCACGGTCTATGGACGGTGTTGTAAAACGCGTACAGTTTACGCCGGATCTTTTGCCGTCGGATATTACCGGTATAAGTTTTTTCGATCAAAAACAGGGCGAATTTGTTTTTCGTCCGGGACCTGTGTTTACCAATATTCTTATTGCCGATGAAATAAACCGTACCACTCCGCGGACGCAATCGGCGCTGCTTGAATGTATGGGCGAGTTCCAAACTACGGTGGATGGCGTGACCTATCGTATGGATCGTCCGTTTTTTGTTATCGCAACGCAAAATCCGATAGAATCGCTCGGCACATTTCCGCTGCCGGAGGCGCAACGCGATCGCTTTTTTATGAAGCTGTCGCTCGGCTACCCCGAGCGCGACGCCGAGTTGCAAATGATGGAGCTGCACGGCGGAGTTTCAACCCCTCTTGACGAACTCGGCGCGGTATGCACCGGAGAAGATATCAGAGCTGCCGCGGAGGCAATTAAGAGCGTAAATGTGTCGGATTCTGTGCGCGATTATATTTTGCGCATTGTTACCGCCACTCGCGAGAGCGAACGCATAAGGCTCGGTGCGGGTCCGCGCGGTACGCTGGCATTGCTTGCCGCATCGCGCACTGCCGCCGCCATGGACGGCAGAGATTATGTTATCCCCGATGATGTTAAAAGTGTTGCGGTACCGGTACTCTCTCACCGCATAATCGCCGCTTCGCAGGGTACGGCGGTACTTTCGGGTTCAAACGAGCGTACAGTGGAATTTTTGCTTGATACTGTTGCTGTACCTTTGGGAGATGTGTGATCGTTGAAGATGACGATCTTCCGGCGGTAATGCGCGTAACACCGCCGAGCGGTCATAGATTTAAAAACAAGATTTAACAATCGGCTGAATTTACCGTACGGAAAGGAGCGTTGCTTTGCTGTTTGCGGCTGTTCTTTTGGCTCTTGTATTTGTCGTTGTTGCCGAGTATATGATATACAAAAAGCGTGCGTTCGATTTGCTTAGGTACAAAGCGACATTTTCCGCGTCCGAGGTTGTTGTCGGAGATGATGTATATCTTTACGAGGAGATACGTAACGAGGGCAGTCTGCCCATCCCGTTTATAAAGATCGATACCGACCTGCCGGACGGGCTTGAATTTACGCTTATAGAGACCGACCGCGAGCGTGGTGGCAAAAAGGTAAGCTACGCGCGGTCGATACAATCGATATTCGTGCTTCACAGCCATTCACGAGTGCGCCGTCGTTGGCGTGTTCGCGCACGCGTGCGTGGTGAGTACCGACTTGCGGGTGTTGTGGTAAGCGTGGGGGACGTGTTGGGGCTGCTCACTGTTTCGCGTCGTCTTGAACCCGCGCAGGATGGGCGCACATCCACCGTTGTGTTACCATTGGCACAGTATGTTACCGATTCAAAGGTCTCCTCACGCATGCTAAGCGGCGATATACTGTCGGCGCTTTGTCCCGTAACAGATCCGCAGATGATATGCGGATCGCGCGAGTATACGAGTTTTGATCCCATGAACCGTATAAACTGGAAATCCACCGCGGTTCACGGTAAGCTTATGGTAAATATCGAAGAGCGTACGGTTCGCCGCCGCTTTTCGGTGCTTTTGAATATGAATTCCACTGCCATCGAGCAGCGTTTCGCAACACCGTCGGCACCCGAATTGGTTGAACGGTGTATAACCGTCGCCGCTTCGCTTTTCGATAGTATTGCCGCCGACGATGTGCCGACGCGCCTGTTTGTCAACGCGCCGCCGCCAGCCGATTCTTACGCCGAGTTTTTGCCTGTGGATGAATGTGGAGATATTGCCGTTTACGGACCGTGGCGCGGCAGACTGCGCATTATCGATATATTGCGTACGCTGGCGCGCCTTCCGATGAAGATATCGCTGCCGCCGGAGCGTATGTTTGACTATATTGCCGCTTCACCCGAGCTTTTCGGTGAAAATGAAAATTTAGTGGTAATATCCGCATATATCGACGGTCGCATGATAAATTTCGAGCGAGCCCTCCGCGCCCGTGGGATAAATATGATATTTTATATCACATCCACTCGCAACGAGGCTGGAATCATCCCCGATGACGTTCGCGTGATATTCGAACGTTGACCTGCTGCGGGGCAGATCTTTTCGCGTATTCCGGTATTTTATACTTTACAGCATAAAACATGTACCTTTCCGGGAGGTGAGAATGTGAAGAAACACGGGAGAGTGAGCGGAGATTCGTTTATCGAGTTGCTTCGCCCGCTCGGTATCATTTCGGCATTTTGCGTATCGGCAATATGGGCTGTCGGTATATACGGTGCATACGATATTGGGCTTGTCGGAGCTTTACTGAGCGTTCTGATATTCTGTGCCGGGTACGGAGTGATGGCTTTGTGGGCGCGTATTCGACATATCGTGCGCGAGCAAGACAACGGCGGATACGAGGCAAGCGGGCGGCATTTTAAGTTGGGATCGGCTTTGCTCCCTATAATTGTGGGGGGACTTATAAGTCTTTGGGTGCGCAGTCTGGCAGCACGGCTGGAATACTTATACGCCATTAACACTGTCGGCGCTTCATACGATCCCGATTCGATTTTGCCATACTTTGTTATGGCTTTGTTCCTGTTCTTTTGGATATACGGCACCGTACTTTGGTTTATACCCACCGAGCGGCTGTTTTCGCAGCGATTCGCTATGATATCCGTTATCGCGACATTTATGGGTTTTGCTTACAGCCTGATGATCGGAGGTAGCAATACGCTTACCGGCGTGTGTTTTATATGTTATATATTAACCACGGCGGTGGGGCTTAACCAACGTTCTCTCACACGCAGTTATCGCGGAACCGTCATGATGCTTGTTTCAACGCGCGCGCGTCTTTACAATATTCGTCTTGTGTGCATCTTTGGTGCGGCGGTGTTGATTTTGGCACTTGCGGGTTGGGTGGTAGTTGTCGGTGTGATAACGCTTGTGCGCGCTCTGCTCTTTATTTTCGTTAATGCCGAGGTCTCTTCCGGCACGACCAATGGGCTTGACGCGCCGTCGTCCACCGACAGCGGATCTCTTTTCAGCATGTACGTTTTCGGTGCGCATGAGGCCAAGGACAGTGTTAATTACTATCTGTTTTGTATGTTTGCCATAATGGCGATCTCGGCTCTTATTATGTTTATCTTTCGCCGCAAAGGAGAGATGCGCCGTTTGATTGAGACAATAAAGACGCTGATCCACAGGTTTATTGATTTTATTTTTTCTCCGATATCTGCGAATATGAATTATTTTATCGCAAATATGCAACGAGAGAGCGACGAAAACTGCACATTTGATGATGATGAGGAACGCCTGATCTCCGATCCTAAGATAGGCAATGCCAAAAGATACGAGCGTGCGCGGCGCACAAAACGCGATTTCTTGGCAGGCCTTAAGGCGGAACGCACCGAGGCTGATCGACTGTGCTATGCATATGCGGTGTACGTCTCGCAAATGCGTGAGGTACCTCAACTTATAAAGCGCAGCGATACGGCGCGTGAACTTTACCGAAAGGTTCATCGCAAACGTATCGGAGGGGATGTTGATATGTCGGATGTCACATACGCCTTTGAGCGCGCTAAATATTCCGGTGATATCGATTCCGCCGAGGCGCGCGCCGCCACCGAAAAACTCTGCCGCGTGGTGCTTCGCAATATCGGCAACGAATGATTTCGATGACGGAAAAATGCATTTGAATTTATATTCGGCATAACGCCGAAACGCAAAATAAAATTACAATTAAAAAAGCTTACCCATTTGTGAGTTCGCAAGCTTCCTCACATAAAACAAAACTAAAGCAGGAGTGGGGACGGGAGGACGTCCCCGAAAAGCGAAAAATGAAAAATCAGCAATCTCGTGTACTTTTTCTTTGCCGTGCGGCGATGATAGCCGCGCTCTACACCGTCTTTACACTCATCTCCGGCGCCATGGGTTTGGCGGGGGGAGTTATCCAGTTTAGAATATCCGATGCGTTTTGTATATTCGGCGTGTTTACTCCAACGGCGATCCCCGGTGTGGCGGTGGGGTGCCTTATCTCCAATTTTTTGGTTGGCGGCGCGTTTTGGGATGTCGTGTTCGGCTCGTTGGCATCTCTTATCGGAATGCTCGGTGTGCGGATATTGCGGCGCTTTCCGTATATCGCGCCGCTGCCGTATGTGCTGGCAAATGTTATAGTTGTACCGCAGGTGTTGCACTTTGTTTACGCCGCGGAGGGGACTATTCCGTATTTTATGCTGACCGTCGGTATCGGCGAGGTGGTTTGTGCACAGATGGGCGGGGTGTTGCTTTACATGGCACTGCATCGACATGCGAAAAAATTATTCGTTTGAGGAATGCGCGCATAAAATATGCGCGGTCGATCAAAACTTAAGATCAAAAGCCGAAAGAGGCGGTGCAGTGAAATGAATATTTTGTATTTCAGATACGCGCTTGAAATAGCCGAGTGCGGCTCGCTGAGTCGCGCGGCGGAGCGGCTCTATATCGGTCAACCGAATCTCAGTCGCGCTATGCGCGAACTTGAGGGCGCGCTCGGTACCGAACTTTTTGAGCGTTCGTCGCGCGGGATGATACCTACTCCTGACGGCGAGGTGTTTTTGCAATATGCAAAAAAGATACTGGCAGAGGTTGATGCCGTTGAGGTAATGTTTAAAAACGGCATCGTAAAAAAACAGCGTTTTTCGCTTGCCGCCCCGGCGGCGGGGTATATATCCGAAGCGTTTGCGGAGTTGAGTTTATCTTTTGATGTCGGCGCATTGCTTGAGATCACTTGTCGCGAGTCGGAAAGTCAGGCAAACATTACAGCGGTAGCCGACGGAGAGTGTGCGATCGGAATTATCAGGTACGATGCGCGGCAGGATAAGTTTTATAAAACAAGGCTTGACGCCCGCGGTATAAACTATGAGCTTATAGGCGAATTTGAGCCTGTGGTGATCTGCGCGGCCGATTCTTCCGCAGCAAACGGTGCGGGTCTGTCGGGGCTTATGGAGGTCAGCTGCGCGGCAATGTCGATGCCGCTTTTACCGTCTGGAACCGACGGTGTCGAGTGCGGGCGGATGTTCCTTTCCGATCGCGCCGCATGTCTTGATGTGCTGTCTCATAATCCGAAAACATTTATGTGGTCGTCTCCGGAACCTGCGGGAGCGCTTGCGCTGCATGGGCTGACCGAGGTGCGCATAGGTGCGAGCGGCGGTAGGCTGTTTAAAGATGTTATGATAAGCCGTGCCGACCATAGTCTTTCCGAACTTGAAAAGACATTTATCTCCGAACTGTGCCGTATTCGCCGCGAGTTGTTTTGAGTCGTCAAAGCGATATAAAAATAAAGGCTGTTGCCAACGCGAAAGATCGCGCGGCAGACAGCCTTTTTTATGTCTTGTTTTGGAATATTGCGAATCTCCGGGACGGTCATATGACATAAAAGTACACAGCAAAAAATTGCAGTATCGCGCCGGCGGTCACAAAAAAGTGCCAAATGCAATGAAAGTAGCGGCGGTGCTTCATTTTGTAAAACGGAATTCCCGCCGTGTAGGCTATACCGCCCGCCAACAGCAGTATAAGACCGCCGGGTTTCGTGGCTTGTATTGTCGGTACTGCCGCCACGGCAATGCTCCATCCCGCGGCGATATAGCAGAACATCGAAAAACGCTTGAACCGCTCAATGCTTACGGCATTAAGTACTATACCGAGCAGGCATGCGCCCCATACGATTCCGAAAAGCACCCAACCGACGGCGCCGCGTAATGTAACGAGCGTTATGGGTGTGTACGTTCCGCCTATCAGCAAAAAGATAGATATATGGTCGAATTTCCGCATCACGCGCTTGCCGCGCGGTGCGACGATCGCATGGTAGAGGCAGGACATTGTAAAAAGCATGAGCATTGAGGTGCCGTATATAGACGAGCTGACTATTCGCCACGGATCGGGTATTGATTTCAGTATCAAAAGTACCGTTCCCGCCGCGGCGCAGGCGGCGGTGATTCCGTGGGATACTGCGTTGATGATATCCTCGCCGAGCGTATAGGATGGCATCATTGTCGGGCTTGGTTTTTGGAATTTATTCTTCATTACAATATCCACCCTCTCTTCGTTCGCCTCGTGTTATCTCATCGGGTGGAAGTATATCATGGCATACGGGAGTGTAAAAAAGGCGTCGCCGCATTTCGGGATCGGAGGTCTGCGGCAATATCCACATAAGTTTTGTAAAGCACGCTTCGGGAGTCATATCAAACGCCTCAAGTACACCGATGTCTCTGAGTTGACTTCCGACATTGTAGACGGAAAGGTCTGTTCCCTCACTTTGTACCTGAGTTGTCATGGCTACCGATTTGCCGGCGGATACCGCCGCGCTCACCTCTCGGCGAAACTCGCCTCCGCGGTCGGGAAGCCCGCCGACGCCGAATGATTCTATTACCAAGGCGTTATATTTTTTAAGCATAAAATGCAAAAGTTCGGAATCGGTGCCGGGGGTCAACTTCAGCAGTCCCACCGAGGTGTCAAGACGATCAAAAAAGTGTTCACGCCCGGATGTGGGGTTGAAATATACTGTCAGCCTGCCGTTTTGCACGGTTGCAAGCGGGGGATAATTGGGACTTGAGAAAGCCGCAAAACTTTTGGTTTTTGTTTTTCTTGCGCGGGTTCCGAGCATTACTTGTCCCCCGAATACAACAAGCACACCGGAAAGTGACGAGGAAGCGCAAAGAAAACTGTCTCCGAGGTTTTGTTTTGAATCGGTAGTGTCAAAGCCTATCGGTTTTTGCGCGCCGGTAAGAACTATCGGTTTGGGACTGTTTTGAATCAAATATGAGAGCGCCGAGGCAGTGTATGCCAACGTGTCCGTTCCGTGCGCTATTACAAAGCCATCGTAGCGATCGTAATTCGATATTATCTCACGCGCCATTATCTGCCAATGTTTGGGTGTGATATCGGTGCTGTCAAGCTCAAAAAGCTGGCGCGCATCAACGCGGCACAGATTTTGCACATTGGGCACATGGCGTAAAAGCCCCTCGGCACCAATGGCGGGGGAGAGGGCGTTGCCCGAAATCTCGGAGGCTATGGTTCCGCCGGTACCGATAAACAGTATATCTTTCATTTGGCATATCTCCTGTGCAATTGTATCGTATATTCGAAAAAGATTTAAAAAAATAAAAAATACCGCTGTGCGCTGCAAAGCATTGCACAACGGTATTTTTTGGTGACCCGTACGGGAATTGAACCCATGTTACTGCCGTGAAAGGGCGGTGT
>CAZISZ010000023.1:0-16962 GCA_964542035.1 uncultured Ruminococcus sp.
CGTAAAGAACGTCCGCCTTTTTGACGGTAGCGGTATCTATACCGGTAAGTATGCGATATCTTGTATTATTACCGTCGGTAACCGCCTTTGTATAGACGGTATTTGTAAACTGGTCTGTTGAAGTCCATTCGGTAATAGTGTGATTAAATCCGAATATCTGTATTCGATCGCCGACCTCCAGACCGTCCGCAAGCATTTGTTTCAACGCGCTTTCCGTCAACTTGCCTATCTCATACGAAACCTTAACATTGCCATCATTATCGAAAACAGCTGCATAAAGATCTCCGATTTGCGTCTCATTGCCAAGCTGTATCCGACTTTTCGTAAGATTAACGCCCACCTGCGGATCATCAAACTCAATATCAACTATCTTCGCCTCACCGTTGTTGGTGAGCTCATACTGATATTTTACAGGCTTCGAAGCGTCGATATAACCGCCGTTACCGACTTCGGTTCCGTTTTGGTACGCCGATTTTTCGGTAAGCATGGAGGGATCGACTATACGAATGTTTGTTTCGATACCGAAGTTTGCGGCGGTACCGTGGCGCTCCATATAGAAGAAGTCAAAACTGTATACTTCACCGTCACGAAGCCCGCAAAGTTCCTTAACATCGTTGAGGTTGATACCGCACTTTGATATCGAGTGCGCACCGCCCATATCCATCACACGTATGCCGTTTATGTAAAGATAAACGTCATCGTCACCGGTAAAGTTAAAATACATGTTGTCATCTTCATAAAAGATAAACTGTGCATGTCCCTCAAGCGTAAGATTGTAGTTGGTGTTGGCGTAATAATAGGTCATATCCTTTCCGGTAGGATCCGATATTTCCAAATATTCATTACTGTTATTACCGTAATACAGACCGTTTATCGGGTTAAATCTGTTTTCCGGAAGCAAATTTCCGCGCGGAGATTCGGTTGATCCGTCTTCCTTGGTACGAGCCGTTATAGTGTCCGTTTGAGAATTGTATATAACGCCGTTTGTCATATCGTAGACACTGTCGTCATATGCGGAATTAAAAACGTACGCATCGCCCTTTTTTACAAGATTTATTTGATGATACTCGGATACGGTTTGACCGTAACCTTCGTTATCGCTGAACAATGTGGAAAGCAAAAAGTACGCGGCGTCGTAATATGTTTTGCAATCTGTTGCCTTGGTAAGCGTTTTGTTTTTTGTTGCCGCATAAGTTCCGAGTCCATCGGTTATGCACTGTCTGAACACTTCGGCAAGATCGCGTGTTGCCTTGGAATTATTGCCTACGTAATTGTTATTATCGTCAAAAAGCTTTGTACCCATGACGTACCACATGTTATGTGTACCGTCCGGGTTTTGCCATACCTCGGTGAGAGTATCGCGCATATACTCGGCAAGATATTTCACCGTTGCCTCGGTATAAACAGGCTTGCCGTTGTCAAGTTTCGCTTCCACAAGGTTGGTTCTTACGTACGCGCCGTAAAGTAATTGTTTTGCGCCGCTGTTGAGTTCAACGCTCACGGTTCCGGTGGGAGCCGAAATCCAAGTACCGTTCTGAACCAATTGCGAACCTTCGATAGCTTCGGAAGTTTGCAGATTATTCAGGTGATCCTGCGTAATGGTTTGCAATAATCCGTATCCGCGCGTACCGCCGTGGTATCCGACAACTGTCCGATGATAAATTGAAATTGCATTATTCGAGAAAGTTATCTTATATTCACTCATGTTGGAAACGTTAATGTTTTTCAACGCAGACAGCGCTCCGCTTACTGTACAATTATCATGAGCCCATATAACTTTTACCGCGCCGACAGATGTGCCGAATGTGCTTTTATTAGTTTCTCCCACGCTTGATACAGCAACGACAACACCGTCTTTATCCACAGCCCATCCATACCACCATTGATTAGGGTAATATGTCCCCGGGGATACATAGTGTACACTTTTGCCATCAGCACCTGTTGCTGTTTTTACGGTTACTTGATATGTACCTGACAGTTCCCATGAGCTGTAAGCAGTACCGCTGGCTCCCAACTCATTCCACTCAAACAGCATACCGTCGGCGGCGTAGTCACGTATTGTTATAGGCAGAGATACATACTCGCCAAGCTCGGATTCGTTCGTGTTTGCCGCCAAACCGGGCAGAGCTATTACGGGCAATGTGCCGAACAATATAAGCACCGCAAGCATGCCCGCTGTAAATCTTTTACCGAAAAAAGTATTTTTCATTTTATCTCCTCCTCTTTTTCGGAAATTTCGATATAGTTATATTTTACGAGTTCGGATAAAAACTCGTCTATATCAGCCGCCACACGCTCCGGCGCGGCGTCATATTCCTCAAGCATTGAATCTATCAGCTCGCTTCTTGTTGCGGGGCACTCAAGTCGCTTCCACAAAAATCCGCCTGAGCCGCTGAGTATCGCCATTTGCCGCGCATTCATTTCCGAATTGCCTACCGGTAACACAATACTTTCGCCGGCAAGCTCTCGCGCGCACCATCCCGTGCGCCTGCAATACACCAACTCGTGTCCCACTCTGCTCTCTCCATGCTCTTCCATCACTTCACACTCCTTGCCAAACAGAAGCCGCTATTACTACGCGATTTATGATAATCCAAAAGATATAGTAGTTTTACAAAATATTTTTACATTTTATTATATCACGTTCTATTATAGATATCTCCCCCCCCCCCCGCATATTTACTTTTAATTTACATTGTATTCGGAAGTTCAACACCACTGAGTAATTGTCATTTCATTTAAACGCATGCTTGATAGTAGTTTTTCCAGTTAATGCACTCGCATCAACAAAAAAACGAATGATTAAAAAACGATTTCGGTTCGGATATTGTTGACATTCATACGGCATTGTGATATAATATTTTCAATAACACACCAATCTACTATGTTGGTGGAATTCGGAGGTCGCAAATGTCGCGTATATTTACATCCGCAGATCAGCTTATAGGTCACACCCCCTTGCTTGAGTTGTGCGGTATTCAAAAAAAGTTGGAGCTTTCGGCTCATCTGCTTGCAAAAATAGAATTTTTCAATCCCGCCGGCTCGGTAAAAGATCGCGTTGCGCGAGCAATGCTTGACGACGCCGAATCGCGCGGGCTGATATCGCGCGGATCGGTCATAATAGAACCCACATCCGGCAACACAGGTATCGGTCTTGCATCGGTTGCCGCCGCGCGCGGATATCGCATGATAATAGTTATGCCGGATTCGATGTCGATAGAACGCCGCAAAATAATGCAAGCCTACGGCGCGGAGCTTGTTTTAACTCCCGGATCGCAGGGCATGAGCGGAGCCATACGCCGCGCCGACGAACTTGCCGCCGAGATTCCCGGCAGTATAGTTGCGGGGCAGTTTATCAATCCCGCCAACCCGCGCGCTCATTTTGAAACGACAGGTCCCGAAATATTTGAGGACACCGACGGCGCGGTTGATATTTTCGTTGCAGGCGTCGGTACCGGCGGTACAATAACCGGCGTAGGTCGGTATTTAAAATCGAAAAAGCCCGATGTAGAGATCGTTGCGGTGGAACCCGAAACCTCCGCCGTGCTTTCGGGCGAACCTGCGGGCGCGCACGGCATCCAAGGTATCGGCGCTGGATTTATCCCCGATGTGCTCGACATATCGGTTTACGATGAAATAATTAAGGTATCAAACGCCGACGCTTACAAATACGGCAGAATGATGGGGCGCACCGAGGGCATTCTGGTAGGTATCTCATCCGGTGCGGCTTTGTCGGCAGCTGTGGAGCTTGCTCACCGCGCGGAAAACCGCGGAAAGAATATTGTAGTGCTTCTTCCCGATACCGGTGACAGATATCTCTCAACACCGATGTTTGAGGAGGCGGAAGAATGATATCCACACGCGGACGATACGCGGTACGGCTAATGATAGAGCTGGCTGAGCACGCGGGTGAAACGGTGCCCATGCACCGCATTGCCGCCGAGCAAGGGATATCGGCAAAATATCTTGAAAAGATACTGCCCGCCCTTGTTAGAGCCGGGTTTTTAAAAGGCACACACGGCAAGGGCGGCGGGTACCGCCTTGCCGTCTCGCCGGATGATTGCACGGTTGCTGATATTTTGCACGCCGCCGAGGGAAGCATGGCACCCGTGGCATGTCTTGAGGGCGGCACGGTATGCTGTGAACGATCGGCAAAATGCAAAACGATAGCCATGTGGCAGGAATACTACAAACTGAGTGAAGATTACTTCGGCAACATAAAACTCTCATCTCTCACGACCGCGGGGTGCGGTGCCACCGACGAGGTCTCCGCAACAGAAGCATGAAAAAACGCGTTCTTTTTGTGGTGGGTACAAAGCCGGAAGCTATCAAAACAGCACCGGTTTTGCTTGAACTTTACCGCCGCGATGTGATAGATGCGCAACTTTGCTTAAGCGGTCAGCACCGTGAGATGGTACATGATGTGTTGCGAGAGTTCGGAATCGTGGCAAATTACGACCTTGATATAATGCGTGACGGTCAATCGCTTTCCGACATAACCCGCGGCGTGCTTTGCGGGCTTGACGATGCGCTTGACAAATGTCGCCCCGCAGCGGTGGTTGTTCACGGCGACACAACAACGGCTTTTACCGCCGCGCTTGCCGCGTTTTATAAAAAAATACCGATAGCGCACATAGAAGCGGGTCTGCGTACCGACAGACTTGATTCCCCATATCCAGAAGAATTCAACCGCCGAGCCGTCGATCTTTTGAGCACGATTGATTTCACCATCACGGAAACGGCAAGGTCACGACTTATAAAAGAAGGAAAATCACCCGATTGCGTATTTTGCGTCGGAAGTACGGCTATAGACGCGGTAAGACTTTCGCTTACCGCGCATACACACGCGCCGCTGCCGTGCGAATCGGAGGGACGACGGCTTATCATTTTGACCGTTCACAGGCGCGAAAACGACGAATCGGCACGTCGCGGAATAATGCGTGCAGTACGTCGCGCGGTAGAGGAAAGAGAGGACACACTGTTGCTTTGCCCGATGCATCCCGCGCCGAACGACCAAAGGATAACGCGCGAGGAACTTTCGGGGAATGCGCGTATCATCCTCACCCCGCCGTTCGGAGTTACCGAGTTTCATCGTCTCATGAGCCGCGCCCATTTGATCGTAACGGATTCCGGCGGGATAGAGGAAGAAGCACCCGCATTGGGGATCCCTACAATCGTAGTGAGAGAAGCTACCGAACGCCCCGAGGGGTTGGAAAGTGGCGTAATGACTCTTGCGGGCACGCATGAGGAGGATATCTATCGCGAGCTGTGTCGTTTGCTTGACGACGCGGGGGCTTATACCGCAGCCGCACGCCCGATACACTGTTTTGGCAACGGACACGCCGCACGCCGCATAGCCGATATACTGGAAGCGGAACTAACGTAAATCAGAAAAATACCGATATGTTTTGTCGTTTTGCAAACCGTCAAAATATATCGGTATCATTTTTATATTATCACAGAGCCGTAAAAAGCATAATCTGCATTCCCGCGCAGAGTGATATCATCATCGCGCAGATCAACCCATAACCGTCCGCCGCGCATCTCAACCGCCACCTCACCTAAGCAGCTGCAATAACCGCAAAGCACAGCCGCAACCGCGGCGGCACACGCGCCTGTTCCGCATGCCAACGTTTCACCGCTTCCACGCTCGAAAACACGAACCATAATTCTTTCCCTCCCCAATACCTTTACAAATTCAACATTGGTACGATCGGGAAATATCGGTAAGCGCTCGATGACCGCGCCCACACGCGCCGCTTCAGCGCTCGGATCGTCGCAAAAGATAACGCAATGCGGATTCCCCACAGATACGCAGGTAATGCGATACTCTCTGCCATCTATGACGGTCGGTTGATCTATTACGTTTTCGCCATCAAGCAATACTGGAATATTCTTAGGCGTGAGTTCCGCGCGTCCGACCGAAACGATGATATCGCCGTCCGCGCGCTTCGCGCGCCTCACCCCCGAGAGAGTTTCGATTTTCAGCACCTCACGCTCACACATGTCGGGATACCTGTCAAAAAGATATCTTGCAACGCAGCGCAGCGCATTACCGCACATACGTCCCTCGCTGCCGTCGCTGTTATAGATGCGCATGCGAGCATCGTTGGCATTATCAAGCGGCGGGCAAATAAGCACCAAACCGTCGCCGCCTATACCGCAGTGACGATCGGAAAGTCGGCGGGAGAGTTCGCCGATATCTCGCCAAGACAGGTCGTTTTCCGCAAGATCCGCAAATATGTAGTCGTTGCCGCACCCCTGCATTTTAACAAAATTCAATATATGTTCGCTTTTTTCAAGCATAATTCAATCCTCCACCATCGGCGCACTTTATACCATTATATGCCTCTGTCGTTCAAAGGCTGATAAGATCGTAAAGCTCACCGCGACCGTCCTCGCCGAGTCGCTTCAAAAGACGTGAAGCGGTACGGTCGAATTCGGTGTGGTCGATAAGCCTGAACGCCGCTGCCATTACGTCGATAAGTTGCGTGGGGTTATCCGATTGTGCCATCACACCGAGCGATAAAAATCGCATAAGGGCATAAACGGCGCAAAGAGCAGTGTATTCACTGCGCAGATCCTCGGGGCGATCCTGAAAAGGAAATACCGAAAAAAACATGTGATTTACAAGTATATTTTCAAAAAAGATCTCCCACTGCGAAAACGCCGTTTCAAAATGTTCTCTCGCTGCAATATAGCGGTCATAGATATCGTCATCGGAACCGAAATAAGAAAGTGCACACTCTCCCAACTCGCGTATGCTTTGGCTGCGACTGTCAAACACGTTCGTCATCTCGGCGGCAATTGACAAACCGCGGCGCAGATGCTCCGACCGCACCGGTTTGCCCTCGCCTACAAACGGTACGGGAGTAGTTGAAAGTACACGACTAAGCGCCGCCGTATCATTTGCAGCTGCGGCGTGTTCGACCGCCGCCATGGAATCACCGAGGCATGCAATACGCACAGCCAGCGGCAATGCACGATCCTGAATTACCGAGATAAGATACAACCGTATCTCACGCCCCATACCGAGGGTAACAAAGTGTTCACGTCGTTCCGGCAGTTGCGGTATATTTATATTCATGCGTCGCATAACGAACGATATCGGTCTATCGTGCGCCATTAACAACTCAAGCACTGCCTCACAACTGTTGGAACAGGAACATTCGTAAAGTCCCTCCTCACGGCGCACACCGCGCGGGTAGAGTCTGCAAACATCCGGAAGTATTCCCTCTCCCAACTCCGCTTGCAAGGCGCAAAGTCCGTCGGCACGTCGCATGGGGCAGTTACCGTCATACCGCGGCTGAAAAACAGCATACTTATCCTCTGTCGGATGATCGATAATGCGCATGCCGCAATCAAGTCGGCGGCGCAGATCCGTCCTGCATTCAATCCCCACAAGATGAAAATAATTTTCCATCGATATAGATATCGGCCAACCGACACAGCATGCCTCGCGGCAAGCTCCCATTTTGCATGAGAAATCGGGATAATAATCGGGAACCAAAAATGTGTGCGTTTCAACCAATGCACGCTCACCCCCAAGACAGATAAAATAAAAAGCGGCAAAGGCAATAAAACTTCTATCACCTTTGCTCGCTCGGATTATAGCACTTTTTTTGACGCATTTCAAGCACATCAAAAAAATTTTCACAATAAAAAGTATTTTTTTTACATTTAGATCTCAACGGGCTTTGCGTACTCGTCCGGAGGGATGGGACACGTGTATCCCGACGCCGCCTCTGTTTTGAATTCCGACTTTGCCGCTTCAAGCAATGCGGGATCCTCATACAGATCTATAGCCGACGCGGCAAGAACACACCCCGCCGTTATAAGCCCCTTGTGCCCTATACTTGTGGCTCCGCAAGCCACATTTTGCCACGAATGCCCGGGAGCTCCGGAGGGAAAGCAAACGGCGTGCAGTTGGGCGGTGGGCGTCTGCCATGAAACATCTCCGACATCCGTTGATCCGGGACCGAAGACATATCCGTCCCAAAGCGGACAAAGAAAATCATTAAGCGGCGCGTGCCCGCCATCGCTCAACGCGCGTACCGTCTCCGCCGCTTTGCCGTCAAGCTTTGCCGCGATTCCGGGCAATATACCGTGATCGGGATATGTCGCTTTTAATGCCTCGGCGTATTTCACCTCATCCTCGGTATATTTCGCCACACCGAGTTCGGCAAAGTTTTTATACAAAAGCCTCTCCAGTGCATGATTGGGAACGGTATTGGAGCATCCGTCTATAAACACACGCTCGTATGTGGTCTCCGTCATCATCGCCGCGCCGTCCGCTATCTTATCAACACGTGCCTGAAGCGCCAAGGCGTCCGACACGGCTATTGAGCGCACCATGTAAAGCACACTTGCATGCGGCTGAACAACGTTTGGCGATGCACCGCCGCCGTCTATCATCGCATAGTGGATGCGTGCATCGGATTTTGTATGCTCGCGCAAATATTGAACGCCCACATTCATAAGTTCAACGGCATCAAGCGCACTGCGACCGTCCTCCGGATCGCCGGCTGCGTGTGCGGCAACTCCCTTAAAGCGGTACAGCGTTTGAATGCATGAGTTGCATGTTCCCGTTGCCACCTCGTTGACATCGTTCGGATGCCACGTGAGCGCACAGTCAAGACCGTACCAAAGCCCCTCTTTTGCCATAAACGCCTTACCGGCACCACCCTCTTCTCCGGGAGTACCGTAAAAAATCACCGTACCTTCGTGCCCCGTGTCCTCAAGATACTTTTTAATACCATACGCCGCCGCCAGCGCACCTGCCCCAAGCATATTATGCCCGCAACCGTGACCGCTTCCGCCCTGAACAAGTTCCTGCCTTTCGGCGATGCCGCCGACCTGAGACAACCCCGAAAGCGCGTCAAATTCTCCGAGTATTCCGATAATCGGATGTCCGCTTCCGAAACTGCCGGAAAATGCGGTTTTTATACCGCACAGCTCCCGCTCAACATTGAATCCCAGCTTTTCAAGCACACGGCAGTAAGCCTCCGCGGATTTATATTCTTTAAGCGATAATTCGGCGTACTGCCATATCTCATCCGACAGTGCGCAAAACTCATCGGCATTTTGTTTTATGGCATTAATCGCCGCCAATTTTGCATCATTCATAACAGCACCTTATAAATTTTGATCAATTACGTTTTACGCACTATACGCACAACAAGAATCAAAGCACCTTGCTGAGGAAATCGCGCAAACGCGGATTTTGCGGATTTTTAAACAGTTCATCAGGCGTTCCCTGCTCCATAATATTTCCGTCATCCACAAACAACACCCTATCCGAAACTTCACGGGCGAAGCCCATCTCGTGCGTAACTATAACCATAGTCATTCCCGTATCCGCGAGATGCTTCATAAGATCGAGCACTTCGCCTATCATCTCGGGGTCGAGCGCCGAGGTCGGCTCGTCGAACAACATAACATCGGGATCCATCATCAGCGCGCGCACGATGGCAATACGCTGTTTCTGACCGCCAGAAAGCGTTGAGGGATATGCATCCTTTTTATCGAGAAGACCGATACGTTTCAGCAGCTGCTCCGCCTGTGCCTGTGCTTCTTCTTTGGTTTTTGTTTTAAGTTTTACAGGGGCAAGAGTCATATTGCCCATAACGGTAAGATTGTTAAAAAGATTAAACTGCTGAAACACCATACCCATTTTCTGACGAGCAAGGTTTATATCCACATGATTCGTTTTATATATCTCATCCATCAGCGAGCGGTAAGCCCCGCCCTCAGCCGAGAATTTCTCATGCAAAAGATCCTCTTTTTTGATCTTTTCAATCGCCTCTTCATCTGCCACACCCGCATCCACAAGCTTATTGTAGGTTTTGGATACACGAATAACATCGCGATGCAAATAAGGGTCCACCGGGGTGAGAAGCTTCCCCTCCATCCACACCTCGCCGAACGTGGGAACCTCAAGCAGATTCATGCAACGAAGCAATGTACTTTTTCCGGATCCAGAGGGACCGATTATCGATATTACCTCGCCCGCTTCCACATCGGCGGATACGCCGCGCAAAACTTGAAGGTCACCAAAATTTTTATAAAGGCCGCGTATTTGCAGCATAGGCGCTTTTTTTGCCGTTGTATCAGGCGCGTTCATGCTTAAGTCTCCTTTCAAATACTCCAATCACCTTGGAAAGAATAAAGGTTATAACAAAATAGATAATACCGACTATCATAAGAGTGGGGAGCGAGCTGAATGTTGCGCCCTTTACTATTTGGTAGGAGGTCATAAGTTCACCGACAAAGAAAGTCGATGCCAAGGACGTCTCCTTGATAACCGTAACAAACTCGTTGGCAAGCGCCGGCAAAATATTTTTAATCGCTTGGGGCAAAACAACCGATATCATTGTGGTTTTTGCACCGAGTCCGAGACTGCGCGCCGCCTCCGTTTGCCCTTTGTCAACAGCCTGAATGCCCGACCTTATAACCTCGGAAACATATGCGCCGCTGTTGAGAATAAGCGCTATAGATATAGTTGTAAAATCGCTGATTTTCCAAAAAGGAAGCAACATGGGTATCATAAAATAACCTATATAAAGCTGTAAGAGCAACGGTGTACCGCGTATGACTTCGATAAGAGCGGTTACTATCCAACTTATCGGTTTAAAACGCGACATCTTTCCCATTGCCAAAAGGGCACCGAGTATGGCTCCGAAGAAAACGGTAATAAGAGAAAGCAGCAACGTACCCGAAAGACCCGTTATAATAAATGTCTTCCAATACTTCGCAAAGATCTCCCACATTGTGACAAAAAACTCACCGAACGACATCAGAAATCTCCTTGTTTTTAATACACCGAGCTGTCACGTACAGAATGCCTCGATCCTTGGCACGAGTACGCGACAGCCCGTGTTATATATATAATATCGACTTTTGATCGACCTGACTTTGATATGACGAGAATATTATTCCGCGCTTGTTATCTTGTTGCCGTCATCATCGTAACCGAGTTCATCGATAGTCTTGACCTCGGAGTAGATCTGGCAAGACTCATACCAGTTATCGTAAACACCTGCGCTCATAGCCTTAGCAAGAGCCGTGTTGACCTTTTCAAGCAGTTCGTCATCGTTCTTGTTAAGAAGGATAACATTGTTTTTGTACTTTTCCTCAACAAAGAACTCAAATCCGCTCTTACCGAGTTTTTCGGGGTTCTTGCTGATAAACGCATCGCCGTTACCCGCGGCAACAGCCAGCGCGTCGATCTTACCCGCCATAAGAGCCTCAACCGCAACGCCGAGGTCGGTGTAAAGTTGCAGGCAATCCTCACCGAAGTTTTCCTTTACAAGCAGCTCCTGAAGGGAACCGCCCTGGGCACCGATTTTCATACCGTCAAAGGATTCTTTTGTTGTCAGCTTGTTTTCGTTGGCTTTGGTAGTAATGATGATCTGTTCGCTCTCGTTTTCACCGGCTACGTAGTAATCGGAGATAAGGAATTTTTCCGCACGCTCTGCGGTCCAAGAGAAGCCGGAGATGGCAAGATCGGCAGCACCGGTCTGTACGGCGGACATGCAAGCGTCAAATGACATCGGCTTTATCTCAAGTTTCATATCAAGCTCTTTGGCAAGATAATGTGCAAGCAGAATGTCAAATCCTACGTATTGATCCTGACCGCTCTTTGCAACGTCAACAAACTCCATGGGAGCAAAGTCGGGGGATGTAACAACAGTCAGCACTTCTTTGTCCGAATCATCGAACTTGTATTCGTTTAAGTACTTGTTGTACGCCTTGTCAAGATTGCTGTCCGTCTCGGAACAGGAAGCAAGTGTAAAAACGGAACCGCAAAGCATAATGGCGGCAAGCATAAGGGAAAGTATTTTTTTCATGATATTCCTCCGTTGATGAGCTTTAATATATTTTTGAATTGCTCGTCTGTGATGCTGTTATTATACTGTATAATTATTCGATTGTCAAGCATTTTTATGCAGATTTTTTCAATTTGTATAAACAATCATTCGCCGCGGCTTCACAGCGCGCTTATTTGTTGTTTTTGCACACCACTCCACCTTTGCGCACCGCAAAGTGCTACTTCGCAACACCAGTGCATTTTCGGCGCTATGCATTATATCAATGAATATTCACATGAATATTCAGAATAATATTCGCCGATTTTTCGGCTATATACATACTCCCGCCTACCGATGTTGATGATTTTTAGGTATCTTGACACTTCAACGTCGGATTTTTCGAAAAAATATGTTATAATATAAAAAATATTGTACAATGCCGCCATATCCACACAAAAAAGTTGACATTATATAACGAAAGCCACGTTCACGGAAAGGAATCACTATGGACGATAACAAAATAATAGATTTGCTGTTTGAACGTTCCGAAAATGCTCTTCTCGAAGTATCACGCAAATATTCACGATTGTACAAAGGAATACTCGGAGAAGTTTTGTCAGATAAATGCGACATAGAAGAATGCGAAAACGACCTGCTTGTGGCGGTTTGGAATTCAATACCGCCCAATCGTCCGAACAGTTTGCCGTCTTACATATGCAAAACGGCAAGGCATATCGGCATTAACAGGTTTAAATTTAACACAAGGCAGAAACGCAACAGCGGTTACACGGTAATGTTATCCGAACTTGAAGATTGTTTACCGATTTCGGAATCAACAGATGATACCGGCGAGGATAGCGAGACGATCAGCGCGGTGCTCTCCGATTTTATACGCGGTCTCGATCCGCAAACGGAAATACTGTTTGTCCGCAGATATATATGTTTGGAATCCGTCAAGGATCTGGCGTCGCGGTTCGATCTTGATGAGAATCACATTTCGGTAAAGCTTTACCGCGCAAGAAAAAAACTGAAAAAGTTACTTAAAAAGGAGGGTATCGTAATATGAAAATCAGACCTTGCGAAAAAATATCCGAATACTTATTAAATGTTGACGATGACATAATCGCCAATGCATACGAAGTTGACAATGCCGAAAAACTTGATCGATACATAAAAAAGAAGAACGCAAGCATCACTCACCGTTTTTATATGTCGCGTACCTGGCAAAAAATTTCAGTATCGGCGGCTTGCATGGTGTTGATCGTCTGCATCCTGTTTTCGATGCCTAACATACTCAGCAGTGGGGGTGATGTAACCGACAGCCGCTCAACCCCGAGCGAGTATACTCCCCCGATATGGCAAAAAGGGGATAGCGTTCATCTCACCCTCAATAGCATTGCAAAGCTCAGTTATTATGCGGCGTTACGAATGATCTCCGACACGCAGTCAACAGTAACGGCAAATATCGCGCAAAGCCGCACAAACAACACAAAACGCGAAGTCATCTTTCTGTCCGTAAACAATCACACGGATAAAAAAAGCGCAACGACCGCTTTTGATATTTCAAACAGTGCCATAGCACTCTCCACGGTCGCTGCGACGATTTCCGACTTTGACGAAAATATTTACTGTTATGAACTTGACCCCAATGAACCGTTTTACATCAACAAAGTCAGCATGTTCCAAATAGAGTTAACCGACGAGCGCGGCTTTTTAGCTTCGAAATTGGGCATGGGCATCGTTGATGTAGCGATTACCGAAGAATGCATCGGCGGTGATAGCCTTATCACTTTCCGTAACGGAGAAAATTTTTATTCCTGCCTTGTGAACGGTTTTGAATATGACAGTGAAACCAATGACCGCATATGGAATTTTTCCACGCACAAATACGTAGACGGATTTTTCATAGTAAAAAATTTCGCGCAGGAAAACTACAGCTTTTATGTCAGAACAGATGCATCCGGACAAACGATCACATTCGAGTGTCGCCCGGCAGATCTTTTAAACGATCACTCGGATAAAAACATAACGGTGGTCAGTTCCACCGTTATATCGGATGATGGGAGCGCCTTTACAATCGCCGAGCTTGAGAATTACTTTAACTCCGACCAACATACCGACACGGAACTTTTGCCTTCAAACGCAGCCGAAATGCCGCAGGATACCTCTCTTGAATTTTGGGTTACGGAAAATGTAAGCAATTGCGATCTGAGTAAATACTGCGAAGTGTACGGAATGATTGGCGGTCGAGCGTTCTACGGCAACGATTATCACACCGAAAATGATAATACCGGCAAAGTCACAACATCCGCGCATTATGTCAGTTACCTCGTGACCCCATATCCCGATTACGCAAGCGGAGGCGAATATATAACGCGGATAGATATCACCGATCCCAAAGTAACCGTATGCGGATTGACAGTAAATTCCGACCTTGAAGAATATATCGCCTTATTCGAAGCGGATGGATACGAACTCTCAACGGAAAATACGGCTGGAGGCATACTTTTTACCGCCACTCGATCGGGAATTACTTTTGAATTATTCAGAGATTTTTCAGAACAAATATCTCGTCTCACCGTAAAAGCAGAAGTAACCAATCACATCGGAATAGTATTTTAAGGCATGAATTCAATTAAGCGCAAGCGGTAAATCCGCGCAACAAATCGGAATACGCCGTGCGCCGGATATCTCGATCCGCATCCGTAGGCATCCTTGGTCGCTGCCATATTCACACTTAAATCCACATCCCCCGGATAGAGGATGAACGCAACGGCGAACGTTGGAACTGATACGCAATTCAATTTCAATCCACGTCCCCCTGTGCGGGGGACGACCGCTTCCTTTGTCCTGGCTGTCGATACCCTCTGCATTTCAATCCACGTCCCCCTGTGCGGGGGACGACGCTTTCGAGAATTTCACGGTCGCACGGATAGCTATATTTCAATCCACGTCCCCCTGTGCGGGGGACGACAGCGGGACATATAGAGGCGCATGACAAACAAGGTATTTCAATCCACGTCCCCCTGTGCGGGGGACGACACTAACGCTTGGAGCTGATGGGAGGCGGAAAAATATTTCAATCCACGTCCCCCTGTGCGGGGGACGACGCAACGGCAAACGGCGGAACAAATACGCAATTCAATTTCAATCCACGTCCCCCTGTGCGGGGGACGACAGCAAAGTTGTCTGATCTCAAAAAGTCATTTTAATTTGTTTTTGTTACTGTTTAACAGATCGGACGTTCGTATCCGATCATGTTTTTATTTTATCTTCGCTTTGGGCGGTTTTTTCGCATTTTGTGAGGTGCGAACCCACCACGTTTTGTCAAACAGCACCCGCCTCGCACCATCAAAATCATTAAAAGATCAGATCGCCCTCCGGATCATATGATTCGTTTTTTCCGTATCGCCGCAATTCATCATCCGAAAATTCATCGCTCACAATATCAGAATGGTGCTCAAGGATAAGCGTATCATCTCCGAGCGCTTGCCGTATCTCCTGTGCATTCTGTTCCAGTATGCTGAGCAACGGAGAGATAAAAAATATTCGTTCTTTGCCGAATGCCTCCGCGTATCTCAAAGCATACCTCACTCCCGAAAGCGTCTTACCCGCCCCTGTCGGAAGATTCAGCCTGAAAACGCCGCCCGGAGTCGACGCCGCACGATAACAAAGCTCGGACAGTTCGCTTCTTGCGGCTTGGATCGAAGTAATACACTCAAATTCGGACATGCGTGAATTGAAATTATCCGTTATCGTTTTTAAAATTTCGGAAGTTAGGTTTCCGCCATCCTCATATTCGTCGGGATTCATAAACGATGCGGTGTCGCTTCTGTCGGCATCGATCAAAGTTGACGTAATAAGTCGCGTCAACAACGACAGATAAAAGAAAGGCTCATCATCGCGGCTCGAAACGGATCCGATCATTCGGATTTTCGCAGAGATCTCCTCAACGGATGACAAAAACAACCCGTCAACATCTTCCCTTTCGGATACTTCTTTAAAAAAGTTCTCCATTGCCCTATCGTCATATTCGGGTTGTTTGCCTATCCTGTGCGCGAATCCGCAACTTTGATTTTCGTCAAAGCAATCAAACAAACCATGGTGTCCGCCTATTGCCGAGGATAATATTTCGGCAGTTATGCTTTGAAAAGGATCGGCGTTTGAAACGTATGACGAATGGTAGGTCTTCATCAAAAACCTAACTGCCGCAAAAGTATGAATAATCGATCCGCGGCATACATCCTCCCCGCGTGATGCTTTTTCAATATAACCTTTAAATTCTTCAGTACATTTTCCAGCATCATGAAGCAGACCGACAAGATATCCGGTATTCGCAAGGTCCAATCGGCTCAAATTTCTTTTTGCAATTTCCGCTGTATTTTTGCAATGTCGAGCAACTGTTTGAACAACTCCGTCTTTGTTTATATGAGCGGGGAAACACATTTTCAAGCCTCCTTTTTCGTATAACGTAAACATCCGATTGTAAAACCTCGTTTTTCAATTCGGAACCGCACGGCGGGTATACGCGCGCGAACTCGAATAACTCGCTTTTTAACTTTACCATTAAATTCAAACACATTATACATCAGAAGTCGTATATTGTCAAGTATTGCACAAAAAGTTTCAAAAAAAAAAAAAAAACATTGTTCAATAGTAACAAGAACAGATTAAAAGCGCACTCGGATACCAAACAAGGCGCCACATGCAAACCAATGACATTTAAAGTACATTTATATCAATACAATATCGATAGTTTCACTTTCGCCGACTCACGAATTATTAATGAGGAGGCTTTATAATAGCCCGAACTTATCGAGCAGTAGAAATTATCATTGTTACTTCGCCATAGAAAAACACAGCCCAAGCCACCGCCCCGAAGGGTAGTGGCTCAGGCTGTGTTTCGTATATTAAGTTTACTTTTCTTTGTAATATAGCATACAGTGACAGTAGCCCTCAAAATCGGGATCGGCTATTTGGTCACGAAACTCTTTACACATACATTTGTTATCGTCGCTCATTTCCCTGCGGCAAGGGCAGTAGCCGCCTTTTTGTTTCAAGCCCTCTTTTATGGTTGCAACGATTTCTTTATCTTCGTTCAGACGTATTTTCATAATCAATAATTCTCGGCACGAACTTCAAAGTATGCCTG
>CAZISZ010000024.1:0-16712 GCA_964542035.1 uncultured Ruminococcus sp.
TTACTTTACAATAAAGCACACAAGCGGCGCTGCCGATGAAAGGATACCGCTTCATTCGCTTGAAGACGGCACACTTAACTTTACCGAAAAGGTCGCCTCGGGTTACCTCTACGGCGGTACGTTCACAAGCTCAACTTTCAATGCGGATACCGCGCTTGAAAGCGATCCCACAAATTACACCCCCGCAGACGGCGCGGTGTACTACGTGAGAGAGGTAAGCGCAAACTACCTTGTTCCCAAAAACACCATCGTTTGGGATAACAACGGCGCGCTTAACTCATTCTATCTTCTTTCCACCATCGACGATTATAATCTTTACGATTCGGTAGGATTTTGGACGTTCGGTTGTTACGAAGATGTAGATACGGTTTATAAAACCGTTGACGTGCAAAAGATGAAAAACGGCACGCCGAAGCACGACAGCTGGCTGTACGCGGTAAACGGTACGATACAAAGCGCGGCAATCCTGCCGGACAGCACCGATTCTTATATTATGCTTATGAACGTTGGCGATGATTTCATTGACGTTGGCGATAATCAGTTTGCGGCTTATTGGGTGACGCTTGATGGCGTTCGCGTGCTTGGTAAGGATGCGAGAATTGTCAGATACGATTCCACAAAGACGCAGAGAGATTGTGTTACCTACGAAGACAATGAGCATGCGATACTTCCCAAGTACGTGGGCGTGACCCCTGCCCCCACCATGCTCAGAGCCGCGGCGTACTATCGCATGGGTGCCGGCAACGATATAACGGTTACCGTTGTTGACGGCGAAACCTATGAGCTGAATGTTAAGCCCGGAGATATCAGCGCCTATCTCACCTACAAGGGTGCCGCAGGCAAGGTGTTTGCCGGTTGGTATCTCGACGAGGAGTTTACCACCCCCGCCGATCTTGCCAATGTATATTCCGCTACCACCCTTTATGCAAAATACGTTGACGCGGGCTACCTTAAGGTTAAGTTTGTCGAGCAAAGACTTTTCCGTGTTTACGGTGTAAAATTTGCATCCGCTATCGTTGACACCGATCTTTCCGAGACCGGATATATCATCAACGGCGAGCGTGTTGCGATTAACCTTTATTCAACCCGCTTTGCGCTTATGAACGCACGCACCCTTTTCGGCAACGGCGTTGAGCGCGGGGCTTACATGATGTGCGGTTCTTACGACTTCCGCGACGCTGCGGACGGCGATGAGCTGACAATCACTCCCTACTGGGTAACCGCAGACGGTACATTTGTTACCGGCGAGAGCCGTACTCTCGTGTGGCATCCCTATTGGGTAGAGGGCTAAGGAGACAGAAATGGGCGATAATTTTAATATATTCGATGCCGGTATATCGGCATATGCCGGTAACGGCGGGAACACGGACGTAGTGGTTCCTTCCGGAGAAAATGCCGGTTGGGAGGTTTTCAGCGGCGGCGATTTTCCCGCTTCCTACACTATGCCCAACGGTCGCACCGTAACGGTAGACGACCACGGCAATATACTTGACGTTCACAACTGATCAAATTGACGGCGAACGGACCGGAGCATGAAAATGATTCGGTCCTTTCGCTCTATTTTGCTTTTTGAGAGATCTCGCGCCGTTTGCTGCCTCTCATGACCGATTAAGGAAGATTTCCGCGCGGCGGAAATCCTTGCACCTCCTCATCCGTCAGCCTGCGGTCGGCACCTTCTCAAACATGAGGAGGTTTGGCAGGAGGTTGGGAGAACGCAATAACGTCACCCGAGTATAAAAATATGAAAATCACTATTATGATAGCGGGCGTGGCGGTTGAGTTGTCGCCGATGTATGACAACTACCTGCCGCTGTATCGCCGCTTTGAGACCGCCGAGGAGCCTCGATGTTCGGTCAATATAACAAAAGAAGAATTGCTTGAGGCGCGTGAGGTCTACCCTCCTGAATCAACGCCGCAATATTTGGAGCACATGCAGCTTTGCTACAAGCTCTCCACTACATTGCTGCCGTTCGGGCGCGTGTTTTTCCACGGCGTTGCCGTGGGATATCGCGGGCGCGCGTATATCATCACCGCGCCGAGCGGCGTGGGCAAGACCACCATGTACCTTGCGCTTAAAATAAAAATGGGAGACGAGCTGACCCTGATAAACGGGGACAAGCCCGTGCTTGAATTTGCCGAGGGCGGGGTGGTGGTTCATCATTCTCCGTGGAACGGCAAGGAGCATATGGGTCGCCCCGTGTGCATGCCGCTCGGAGGCATTGTGTTTTTGGATCGCGGAGATCCGCACGCCGTGCGGGTAATGCCGCGCGAGGTCGCCGCGGAGGCGTTTTGTCAATTTTTGTTTAACGCCGATAACGCCGCCGATACCCGCGCCGTTGCCGCATTTTGCGAGCGGCTGATAAGCGGCGTTCCGCTTTGGCGCTTTTACAGTCGTGCCGATGACGCGACTGCCGACAGCTTTTACAACGAGATATTGAGGAGGGAACCCGATGATAGAATATAAATTGCTGCCCGGGGTGATACTTGTGACCGTGTGCGACGAATCTATGCTTGTTGCCACGGGCGAAGCGCGCGGGCGGGTTCCGTACACCAACGGTATAAACGCGGCGGGCGTGTACTTTTGGCGAATGATGGAAGCGGGGCTTGACGGCGATGAGCTGTTGCGCCGCACCGCCGAGGAATGCCGCGTCTCCCCCGAGGACGCACGCGCCGCGTTTTTGCGCTTTGCGCGAATGCTTGAGAGCGCGGGGTATTTGACGCTTAAAGAATAACGGCAATGTCGCCTTTTATTATAAAATCAGCAAAAACAAACGGAGAAAACGCAATGAAACACAAAGCAAAACATCTTGTATCTCTGACGGTTATTTTGGCAATGCTTTTGTCGGCACTGTCCCTGCCAACGGCGGGAGCCGCGGCAAAGACAACTGCGCAGCCGCTTTCGGACGGTAACGAAAACTGGGTAGCCGCATGGCACGGCAGCATCACCGACGGCAGCGGCGAACAGGCTTCAAAGGCAATAAGCGGAATCAAATTTCTTACCTTATCGGGGTCGGGAACATTCCGCGTTCAGCTCACCACCGCGCTCGGCGGGCAAAGCTTTAGACTTAAGCTGTCAAACCGCTACGGTACGGGGGATCTCAATATCGGCGGCGTGAGCGTAGCGCTTCAGGGCGACGGCAGAATAAGCTCGCAGGATAACTCCACACGGGTTAACGCCGTGACCGCGGCGGGTGATTCCGCGTTTACCGTAAAGAAAGGCGATAGCGAGACGGTGTATTTTACCCTGTCCTCCGCAGTACCTGCCGGAACATCGCTTATCATAAATATTTATTGCAAAAAATCTACCGCCAAATATGTACGCGATTTTGCGCTGACAGGCGGCACCGGTTGGGTTGAGGGCGGCGATTCGCGCACTTCCGAAGAATTCGGAACTACCGGTCATCTCGTTTCGGAAAACGACGGCGAGGGTGACTATAACTTGTTGCCTCTTGTAGAAGAACTGGATGTTGACGCGCCTGCGGGCGCGTACGCGCTTGTGGTTGCGGGCGATTCCACCGTTACAAACTCTGTAACCGAAATGGTGCAGGCAAACCTGCGCCGCGCGGGAATTTACAACGTTTCGGTTGTTTCTTCCGCAATTAAAGGTAATGAATTGCTTCAGGACGGCGCCGGAGACAAGCAGGGTCCGCTTGAAGGCGAAGCGTTTATTACCCGCTTTGCGTATGACGTTGCGGCGGTTGCCGGAGTGCGCGCCGTGTTTGTTAAAGTCGGCGTTAACGATATACTTCACCCCATGCTTTCGGATCTTGCCGATTACTTTAACGGCTCAAGCACTCGCCCCGGCGGCTATACTCCCACGGCGCAGGATATTATCGGCGGTTACGAAAATATTATCGCTCAAGCCGAGGCGGCGGGGATAGATCTTTACATATCCGATATCAACCCCTTTATCGGCTACGAGCGTTCGGGCGGCAGCGTGGAGTGGACGGTTGAAAACGCAAAGTATGCCAACGATATTCGCGAAGCGGTCAACGCATGGCTTGCCGCAAACAGCGCAAAATTTAAAAAGTACGTTCCGTTCTCTGCGGCTGTCGGCACCGATGTAACCGTGGACGGTGTGGAATTTAAGTGCGGCGCGCTTGCCGACGCTTACACCACCGATAAGATTCACCCCTCGCCCGCGGGTATGCAGGTTGAGTCGGATATGATAGACCCCGCGTGGTTCGGTACTCCCGCCTCCGCCGACGGCAAAAACACCGCCGCGGTAAAAAATATTTGGGTTGCAGCCAATGCTATGCCGCAAAACGGCAAATGGGTGGTGGCAAGCGATTCGGGACTTAATGCCATAGGTACTGTAGGACAATCTGCTTGCGCGTATCTTGTGGCGGAGGGCGAAGCCGTTGGCGCGGACGTGCGCCGCGGAACCGACGCCGCGCCTTACATTGTAATGACGGAGGCGCTCTCCGGCGCTGTGCTCACCCGCTACGGCTACGGTACGCGCGTATACTGGATGAACGCGGCGGGAAAGTATCTCTCCTACAAATTCGGAAGCGGTTCTTCGTTTGACGTTAACTGGATAAGCGAATTGCCGCATCACGAATATTCGTTCGGAGATTCGAGCAGTGGAACCAAGTTTACATTTAACACCACGTCAACCACCTTATCCGATGATCCTTGGGAGATGAGTTTGCACTTCGGCGCCAACTCTACGGATCATAAATTCTTGATGTACAGCAGTGCAAAAGGTTATCACGCCGAGTCGGTATCAAACCCGGGCAAGGCGCAGGCGCTTACATATTTCAGCGCGGTGGATAACCTGATCGTTTCGGTAAACGCAGCCGCGGACAGCGCGAACATTTCTCTCTCGGGCGGAACGGCGGGACAGACTGTTCCCGTGGGTTTTGTGCTTGAGGATGATCTTTTAAACAACTCCGCAACAATCGAAAATGAGGCGGCTTGCAACAAGACTATGTTGACGCTTGACGGCAACGGCAAACTTTCATCTTTCCTTTACAGCGGCTACGCCTACGGCGGCGGTATTGCCGTTACCTGCGTATCCGATAATGAATCGGTTGCAAAATACGATGCCGCCGCCGAATGTGTAAAACTTGGCGGCAGCTACGGTACCGCACACCTTACATGGACGTTTTCATGGGTCGAGGCTGACGGTGAGGGCTATTCCATGACCGTTACCACCGCCGTTACCAACAGCGCGGGCAAGTTTACCCTGGTCAGATCAGACGGTACAAGCGAAGAGCTTGACGCGCTCCCGGGTACCGATATGACTAAACTCGTTTCCGACGGGTACCTTTACGGCGGCACCTTTGCGGACGCGGAGATGACAACTATCGCCGATTTCGGAGAGGGCAACGCCATGTCCTTTACGCCGGCGGCTGGTAAGACATATTACCTTTATGAGGTAACTGACGCATATCTCGCGCCCAAAAACTACGTGGTGTGGGATAACACCCAAACGATAGTTGACGTTTACCTGCTCACGGGTGTTCCGAGCGTTAACTTTAAGTCGGTAGGTTTTATCGTTGACGGCGAGATGTGCGAGGTTGAGGGCAATGTGGTTTGGGAGATTGTAAACATTCGCAGCGGCGGATCGGTTGATCGGCGCATTTACATCAACGAGGCGGGCGCGGTTGCCGTGCAAGGCGATATATCGGTTTCGCCGGCGCGCGGCGGATATGTTGCCATGTATCATTTAAGCGGAGATCGCCTTGACGAGATGAAAGCGGGCAAGGATGTTGAATTTTTGCCGTATTGGATAACAAAGGACGGAATTGTCGTTACCGCTACCGCAACCCGCACTGTGGGATATCCCGAAAGCGGGACAAAGCTTGAGTCAAGCGAGGATGTTCACGGCTCCGAGTGCGAGATGAGCACCGCCGCCGAAACCGTTTGCCTGCGATCCCGCGAGGTATATGACGGAGAGGGCTCGCTCGGCGTGAGGCTGACGCTTATCGAGAACGGCGAGACTCGCTATGCGGAAGCCGAGCGCGGAGATCTGCGCGGCAAAATCGGCTATACCGAAAAGGACGGCATGCGCTTTGCGGGGTGGTATCTCAATGCCGAGTTTACGCTCCCCGCCGATCTTTCGGCGGTGGATTCAGATATCACGCTTTACGCAAAGTATGTAAGCGGCGATTATCTTAAACTGCGCCGCACCGATTACAAGCTTTTCGGTCGTGTGATCGGTGTGGGCTATGCCGCGGCGGTAACTCCGGAGGAGATGCCGGAGTTCGGGTTTATCATCGGCGGTGAACGCGTGAAGTGCGAGCAGACAAGCAGCCGCTACATGTTTATGAACGCGCGCACGTTGTTCGGGTGCGGAGTGGATAAGTCCGCGCGTATCATGAGCGGATATCTTTCGGCGGCGGATATCGATCCCACGGTCGAGATCCTGCCCTATTGGGTAACTCCGGACGGTACGATTGTTATCGGATCGGCTGATTGAACGATAATATAAAAGCATCCCCGCGCGGTATGACCGCGCGGGGATGCTTTTAATCGGATATCTCCGCCATGCTTTCGCGGGAGCGGAAAAGCAGAGTTATGCACCACAGCCCCGCAAGCGCCACAACGGTGTATATTATGCGGGCGGCTATGGAGGTCTGCCCTCCGCATATCCATGCCACAATGTCAAACTTAAAAAGTCCGACACTGCCCCAGTTCAGCGCGCCTATCACGGCTATGATCAGTGCTATCCTGTCGCTTACCATAAAAAATACCTCGCTTTTTTATTCGATTTTCGGTGATCGCTTGAGTTCTTTATTATCTTTCCCCGCCGTGGCGGATTTATACGCTTTTTCTTCGGGCATCGCGCAATTGTAAACGCAAAGTAATAAATAAATTAAAAAACCGATTAAAGTCTGTCGTCGGCATTGCAAAAGTGCGCGATGTGTGGTATAATGTCATCATAAGAAGATTGTTTTTTGAAAGGATCAAAAAAATGTCACTTGCAAAAAAGATTTCCCCCTCGCTTATGTGCGCCGATTTTCTCCACTTGGGCGACGAGCTCCGTGTGCTTGAGGATTGCGGCATCGAATACCTGCATATAGATATCATGGACGGCGTGTTTGTTCAAAACTATACACTTGGCACCGATTTTATTCGCCGCCTACACGCCAACTGCCCCATCCCGCTTGATCTTCACTTGATGATCACCGAGCCGAACCTTAAACTTGATTGGTTTGAGATGCGCCCGGGAGATCTTGTGGGCATCCACTATGAGGCGGAGCCTCACGTCCAGCGCGCGCTTGCCGCAATTCGCGACCGCGGCGCACGCCCCATGATAGTGCTCAACCCCGCCACGCCGCTTTCGGTACTTGACGAGATACTCCCGGATATCGAAGCTGTGCTGCTTATGACGGTAAATCCCGGCTTTGCGGGTCAAAAGCTTATTCCCCAAACGCTTGATAAGATCTCCCGCCTGCGCCGCATGCTTGACGAACGAGGATACGAAAACGTTGAGATAGAGGTTGACGGTAACGTAAGCTTTGAAAACGCCGCCAAGATGAGCGCCGCGGGTGCAAATATTTTTGTTGCCGGAACCTCCAGCATTTATGCCAAGTCCGGAACGGTAAAAGAAAACGCAGAAAAACTCCGCTCGGTGCTTTGATCGGTCTCCGGGCGGCATCGAAAAGGTCAGTGCCATGAGAAGATCCGTGCGCAGAGAGGCGCCATTGCCGACAAGTGAATATCTTACCAGCCGCGCCCAAGCGGTTGCGGAAATTTTGTATAACGAATCGGTCTCCGTTGATTTTTCGGGTGATGTTACGGCGCTTATTGCCGATATTCCGGTTCGCTCGCGTTTTATCACTTTGACTTGCAAAAGCGACGGCACCGTGGGTGTGTATTACAGCTCAGGCGAAAAACTGCCGCGAGTCGGTCGCGGGGCAAAATCCCTGCCGGAGGCGGGTAGGCGTATGCTTACCTGCTTGCAAATGATCGCAAAGGGATCTGATCTCGTTGACGACGTGGACGAGATAACCGCGCGCGATGATCCTCACCGTGTGCGTGTATATTTCAAGTGCCGCGACGGATTGCGGCGCACCGAGTATGACGACGCAAGCCTTGCGGATGAGACCGCGGGCGAGGATGTGCGCAAACTTGACGGAATGCTTAAGGATCTGATGCGTTTGATACGCCGCCTAAAACCTCGCGATTTCTTTAATCTCGGGTAACGAAAGTAACAAGCAGGACAGCGGGAAATTTCCCGCTGTCCTGCTTTTGCGGTGCAAGCCGCACCGCCGGTGCGAATTTCGGCGCCGCATGCCGTCAGAGGGTGAAAAAACTATTGATTATACCTCCCGAATGTGATATAATTAAAATGTATGCGCCGATATCGGCGCGGAGAGGAGATAAAATGACAGCGTCCGGTGCTAAAAAACGTTCATACGGAAAAAAGCTGGAACTGGATATGACCCGCGGGAGCATTGCGAAAAATCTTATCGAATTTGCGGCTCCCCTGCTTGTGGGAAATCTTTTTCAGCAGCTTTACAACATGGTGGATACATGGGTCATCGGTCAAACGGGAGTGGCGGGAGACTACGCTGCCGTCGGAAGTATCGGCCCCATTATAAATATTCTTATAGGCTTTTTCTCGGGACTCGCCAGCGGCGCGGGCGTGGTCATATCCCGCCATTTCGGTGCGCGCGACGAGGACGGCGTGCGCCGTGCGGTTCACACCTCAATGGTAATGACGCTTGTTATGGCGGTGGCGTTTACCGTGCTCGGCGTTATTTTTGCTCCCTTTATGCTTGAAGTTATGCTTGACAGCGAGCGCGAGGGTTATGCCGAAATGTACGGCGCGGGTAAGACTTACCTTACCATCTATTTTGCCGGCGTTATCGGACTTATGATATACAATATGGGAGCGGGCATTCTGCGCGCGGTCGGTGATTCCCGCCGCCCGCTGTATTTTCTTGTTGCCTGTGCGATAGTCAACACCGTGCTTGACATTGTGTTTGTGTTTAACTTCAAAATGGGCGTTGCGGGTGTGGCGCTGGCAACGGTAATAGCGCAGTGCGTGTCGGCGGTGTTGACGATGTGGGTACTGTTTCGCACCGATTCCTGCGTTAAGGTGCGCATAAGAGAACTTAAAATCGACCGCGTAATGCTTAAAAAGATCATAAATATCGGCATCCCCTCAGCGGTGCAAATGGCGTTGACTGCCTTTGCCAACGTTTTTGTGCAATCCTACATAGCGGGTACCGAGGGCAATATGACGGTAAACACCGGCGGGTGGACAACCTATTCTAAGGTGGATCAGTTTATATTCCTGCCCATGCAATCGTTGGCGCTTGCCACTACCACGTTTGTGGGGCAAAACCTCGGAGTCGGTAATGTCGATCGTGCGCGCCGCGGCGCAAGACTTGCGTATTTTATGTCTACCGCCTGTTCGATTGTGATAATCATACCCGTTATGATATTTGCGTCCCCGATAGCCGGTATATTCAATTCCGATGCTCGGATAGTCGAAACCGCTACCACATTGCTTAGAATTATAACTCCGTTCTACCTTTTCTGCTCGGTAAACCAAGTGTTTTCCGGAGCATTGCGCGGCGCGGGCAACAGCCGCGTACCGATGATAATAATGCTTACTTCGTTTATAGGCGTTCGTCAGCTGTACTTGTTTATAGTTTCGCACTATATTTCAAACCAACTCATTCCCATCGGTATCAGCTACCCTGTGGGATGGTTCTGTTGTTGCATGCTTACCCTCATTTATTACCTGCGCTTTGATTTTGCAAAAGTAAAAACGGTAAATGAAGAAAAAGGGGAGGCGACCGCACAATGAAACGAATTACATTACACATTCTCCGCGCGGTTGCGTTTATCGTTGCGCTTTTGACGCTTGCCTCCTGCACGCCGGTGCAAATCGGCGGCGACGAAACGTCAACCCCGTCCGCCTCATCGTCATCGTCCGTTACGGAGCAAAGCGGTGTGCCGAATACGTCCGAAGACGCGGAAAATACGTCTGCCGTTACATCGGCGCCGGAATTAACGCTCGATATTCCCCGCGGTACGCTCGACGCGGCGCAGGTGATAGTTTACGATACCGCAGACCGTCGCGCGATATACGAATATAACGGAGTGATAGACGGCAAAGTTTATCCCGCAAGCACCACAAAACTTTTCACCGCGCTTACGGCTCTCGATATTCTGTCCCCCGACGACGTTATAACGGCGGGGGAGGAGCTTTCCCTTGTGGCGTCGGATTCGTCCATCGCATATGTGCGGCGCGGTCACAGGCTTACCGTTTCGATGCTGATAGAGGGCATGTTGTTGCCCAGCGGCGGGGACGCTGCGTATGTTCTTGCCGCCGCGGCGGGACGGCGATTGCTTGGAGGCGCTTCCACCGCCAAGCGTGAGATAGAGGCGTTTGTTGAGGAAATGAACCGCAAATTGGCGGCACTCGGGCTTGACGGTACGCATTTTACAAATCCCGACGGCTATCATGATCCCGATCACTATACAACTCTTGCGGATATCGCAAAAATAGGCGCCATGGCGCTTGAAAATCAAACCATAATGCAGTACGCCACTTTGGCGCAGGATCGCGTGATATACGCAAGCGGCGAATCAAACAATTGGCAAAATACAAATAAGCTTATACAACCGGATTCGGCGCTTTACCGCGCCGACGCGGTGGGACTTAAAACAGGCTCCACCGATGAGGCGGGCTATTGCCTGCTTACCGCAAAGCGCGGCGACGACGGCAGATACTACGTTGTGGGTATCTTCGGTGCGTCAACGGGAGACGCGAGATTTAAGGACGCGGCAAAGATATTTGATATTTTGGATGCGAAATAAAGATAATTTAAAAAGACAGCGGGCATTCAGCCCGCTGTCTTTTGCGCACGGCGCGCTTCACCGTATACAAAGTGCGCCGAATTTTCTTGACTCGGAGCGGGGCTTGTGATATAATGTTACCATAGTAAAGTAAGCGATTGTAAAGGGGTGCGGCTATGGACGATTTTTATATTCTCATTGACGGCGGCGGTACAAAAACCGAGTTGCTGCTTTGCCGCGCCGACGGACGGGTAGAGCGGCGGCTGACGGTGGGAGCTACAAATCCAAACGATATCGGAATAGGCGCGGCATGTGAGATCCTGCGTTCGGCAACGATCGAGCTTGCGGAGAACGCCGCCTGCGCGCCGAGCGCCGTCGCGGCGGGAATCGCGGGTGCAACCGGGCACTCGGTTGAACTGAGCGCGGCGCTTTGCGATATTGCTGCGCGCGTTTCGGTTCAAACCGACGCAATGCTTTTGCTTAATCAGGCGGGAGCGGGGGATGCCGCATGCCTGATATCGGGCACCGGGTCGATATGTTACCTGCGCCGCGGCGGCGAAATCTATAGAATAGGCGGTTGGGGTTATCTGCTTGACGGCGGCGGCAGCGGCTACGATATCGGGCGCGACGCCGTTGCGGCAGTCCTGCGCGCGCATGACGGGCGCGAGATGCCCACCTGCCTTACGCAAAAACTTGCGGCGGCGCTCGGAGCGGAGGTCTGTAATGCAATTCCCGCGATATACGGAGGCGGCAAAAAGCTGATAGCTTCATTGGCTCCCGCGGTATTTGAGGCGGCGGAGGAGAGAGACGCGGCGGCGCAAAAAATTCTTTTGCGCTGTGCCGAAAGCCTGGCATCCCTTACGCGCCGCGCTTCGGAATTGCTCGGGGATGGACGCTGTCGCGCCGCGGTGGGCGGCAGCTTGCTGGAGCGGCGGGACGACATGTTTCGCATGGTCTGCGAGCGCACGCCGGGCAACATAGAGCTTATACGCACCGGAATGCCGAATATATGGGGCGCGTTTTGCGTTGCCGCGAACGGACGCGTTCCGCAAAATGCCGAGCAAAATTTTATCGAAACATATAAAGAGGTCTGCAAATGATGAATTACAGCGAACTTACGACAGAGCAGAGCAACGAGCGCAGTCGCCATCTTGAGCGAATGTCCACCGCCGAGATAATGCGGGTGATAAATGAGGAAGACAAAACCGTGCCCATGGCGATAGAGCGTGAGCTTGAGGATATCGGGTGCGCGGTCGATCTGATAACCGAGCATATAAAAAACGGCGGGCGGCTGATCTATATCGGCGCGGGAACCTCCGGTCGGCTTGGCGTAATAGACGCCACCGAGTGCCCGCCCACATACGGCGTTTCGCCCGAACTTATACAGGGTGTGCTTGCCGGCGGTCGGGACGCGATGTTCCGCTCCTCCGAGGGAATGGAGGATCACGCCGAGAATGCGGCGGCGGATCTTGCCGCCGTGGGGTTTGGCTCCTCCGATGTTTGCATGGCGATATCCGCCAGCGGCAGCGCCGCGTATTGCCGCGGTGCGCTTGAATACGCACGTTCGCTCGGCGCGGCTACCGTGGCGCTCTCCTGCAACAAAAACGGCGCCATGAACGCAATGGCGGATATTTCAATTGCCGTTGTCGTGGGGCCCGAGATAGTCAGCGGTTCAACCAGAATGAAAGCCGGTACGGCGCAAAAGCTGGTGCTTAATATGATATCCACCGGCGTTATGATAAAACTCGGTCGTGTTTACGATAATTTTATGGTGTGCATGAAGCCGAGCAACAAAAAGTTGCGCGACCGTGCGGTGCGAATGATATGCGCCGAGACCGGCGCCGCTCCCGTCGACGCGGAGGCAATGCTTGATTCTTGCGGCGGCGTGATCACGGATGCGATAGAGCGTCTTGGCGCTCTTGAGAAAAACGGAGGCTGACGGCATGGAAAGAAATGCGGCTACGGACCGTTTGTTTGAGAGTATTTTGGGGCTTGGAAGCATTGAAGAATGCTATGCGTATTTTGAGGATCTTTGCACTATGAAAGAGATCGGCGATATGGCGCAGCGGCTTCAGGTTGCCGAGATGCTCTCGCGCGGCGTGTCATATCAAAAAATAAGCGAGCAGACGGGGGTCAGTTCCGCAACCATCGGGCGCGTCAACCGTTGCCTTTGCTACGGCAGCGGCGGGTATCGCGCCGTGATAGACAGGCTGTCCGCATCGGATGGCGGTGACTCACAATGATCGCCGACTTAATAAAGCGGCAATCACCGGCGCGTCTGATAGCTTTGGGCTTTGCGGCGGTGATACTTGCGGGGTCGCTTTTACTCGTTTTGCCTTGCTTTCAAAAGTCGGGGGCGGATATAAGCTATATAGACGCGCTTTACACCTCAACCAGCGCCGTGTGTGTGACGGGGCTTATTGCGGTCGACGCGGGAGATAATTTTAACGCCGCGGGACAGGCGCTGATCGCTCTGTTGATACAAATAGGCGGTCTCGGCGTGACCTCGGTGGGCGCGGGCATAATACTTGCCAGCGGTCGCAGGATGGATCTTAAAGAGCGCCGTTTGGTGCGCGAGGCGCTTAATTACGATTCGGGCAGCGGCGTGCGACGTTTGGTGAGGAGCGTGTTTATTACCACCGCTGTAATCGAACTTGCGGGCGCGGCGCTTACCTTTCCGGTGTTTTTGCGGGATCATGAACCGCTGCACGCCCTCGGTATCAGTATATTCCACTCAATTGCCGCGTTCAACAATGCCGGGTTCGATATTCTCGGCGGCGGGACAAATCTTATCCCGTACCGCGACAGTATTCTGCTGAATCTCGTAACCTCCTCGCTTGTGTTTTTCGGCGGTATCGGTTTTTTGGTAATACGTGAGGTCGGCGAATGGTTGCGCCATCCCGGAGCGCGCCGACTTTCAATGCATTCGCGCGTGGTACTGATAATGAGCGGTATATTGCTTGCGGTCGGGATGCTGTTGCTTATGTTGTCGGAGGGCGGCAGACTCGGGTTTATCGACGCTCTGTTTTTCAGCCAATCGGCGCGCACGGCGGGATTTTCCACAGTGCCGCTTGCCGATTTTTCAAACGGCGGGCTGATGATACTGTGGATTTTGATGTTTATAGGCGCTTCCCCCGGTTCTACCGGCGGCGGAATTAAAACCGGTACCTTTTTTGCCTTGCTTGTGGGTATTCGCGCCGCCGCAACCAACCAAAGCGAAAAGGCGTTTCACTACTCTTTGCCGCGCGAAGCGTTTAAAAAAGCGGCAATTATCACCCTTATCGGAATTGCGATAATTCTTTGCGGCACAACGGCGCTGTCTCTGATTGAGCCGCAGATACCGCTTCGCGATATACTGACCGAGGTAGTAAGCGCATTTGCCACGGTGGGGCTTTCAACAGGCATTACGCCGGGGTTGTCGGTACCTTCAAAACTCATATCCATACTTATCATGTATATAGGCAGGCTCGGACCCATGACGATAGTTACTCTTTGGTACTTCTCGCTCGGAGAGCGCGTACGCTACCCCGAGGGTAACCTTACCATAGGCTGATAAAAACGCCGCGGCGGCGGCAGAACGGAATATAATGAAATGAAAAGATCAAAACGTACGGGAAAAGACAAGACTGTGTACGGGATCATCGGACTCGGCCGTTTCGGTATGGCTCTTGCCGAAACGTTGGCGGCAAGCGGAGCGGAATTGATAGTTCTCGATAATGACGAGGGCAAGGTGCGAGAGATGCGCGAATTGACCGAAAACGCGTACATTGTGCAGTCTCTTGATAAAAAATCGCTTGCTGAAACGGGTATTGCGGGGTGCGATATTGCCGTGGTCTGCATCGGCGAGCAAATGGACGTGTCGATCCTTACCACACTCAATCTCATATCTCTCGGAGTTAAAAAGGTCATTTCCAAGGCGCGCAGTGCCGAGCACGGCGAGATACTTGAAAAATTGGGAGCTGAGGTGGTGTATCCCGAGCATGATATGGCGCTGCGCCTTGCCACGCGGCTTGAGACTTCGCGTGTGCTGGATTACATGCAGCTTAACGAACAGCTTAACATTTCAAAGCTTGAGTTGCCGTCTTCTCTTGCGGGAAAAACGGTTATCGAAGCCGACCTGCGCGGTCGCTTCGGCGTTAATATCGTCGCCATCGAACACGGCGGCGAGGTCAGCGACTTTATTCGCCCGGATACCATGTTCCGCGCGGGCGATGTGTTGATAGTTGCCGGCAATAAAAACGGAATCGCGAAACTATCCGAGATTAATTAAGCTATTATAAAAAATATTTACATAACAAGGAGAATTATCTTATGAAACTTTCAATGGAGACCCGAGAACTCGGTTTGAGATTCGGAATTTTCGAGGGAGTGCGCATGCTGCACGAAGCGGGCTTTGACGGCGCGGATCTGACCCTTGACAAGATCGACCGCGACGATATGGTTCACCGTTCCGATCGCGCGGAATTTACTGCCGAACTGCGCCGCTATGCCGACAGCCTCGGCATGGTATTTACGCAGATGCACGCGCCTTTCCGTATGAAATACGGCGATCCGTTTGATGAATCCTGCCCCGCGTATGCCGATATTGTCGCCGCGCTTGAGATCGGAGGCATACTCGGAGTGCCGCATGTTATCGTTCACGCGGTAAAGACCCCGCGCGAGGATATAACGGTGGATTACAGGGAATACAACCGCCGTTTTTATCTTTCGCTTGTGCCCTATTGCCGTAAATACGGCGTAAAGATCGCAGTTGAAAACCTCTTTTGGCATGATAAACTGCGCGAGTGCTTTTTCGGACTTTTCCCCAACCCCGCCGAGATGACGGCGTTTGTTACCGCCCTCAATGCCGAGGCGGATTGCTTTGTGGTTTGCTGTGACCTCGGTCACGCCGCCATCACCGGTATAGAGCCGCAGGATTACATACGCGGTATGGATAAGTCGCTTTTGCGCTCTCTGCATGTGCAGGATACCGATTATCGCGGCGACCGCCACTTTTTGCCCTATCAGGGTAAGCAGAACTGGGACGAGATCTGCGCCGCCCTCCGCGATATCGGCTACGAGGGGGATTTCTCCTTTGAAATATTGCACTATATAGATAAATTCCCGAGCGAGACTACCCTTGACGCAATGAAATTCGCCTGCGCCCTCGGCAGACATATGATTTCAAAGATAGTCGATTGAGAGAAATGAAAATATAAAAACAAACGGAGCCGTCTCATTACGAGACGGCTCCGTTTTATGTGTTGCGATTATTTTTTTGTTATATCCATATGCTCGGCGTAGGTATAAAGCTCGGTGGTAAAGCTGCCGTCCTCCGAAATATCGAATATTCTGCCGCCGCGGAGGTCGTCCACCGATGTCGGCGCAAATCCCGCGCAGGCGTCAAGCGTTATCATAATGCCGCCGTAGGTGCCTTGGCAGTTGTATTTGTGCAAATGTCCGGAGGCGATAATATCCACATCACCGCGTTCAAGCATGGTGCTGAACACGCCGGAGTTGATCATGGGGCAGTGCATGCCCTCCTCGCCGCAGCCTTTAAAGCCGGTCTCTTCGGGATTGCGTACCGTCATCATTATTTCATGCGGCGGAACGTGCATTACAGCCATGGCGCGTACGAGGTGCCCCTCCTGCGCTTCAAGCTCTTGCGAGAGATCCCAATACCAACGCTGTTGTTCAAAGCGTATGCAATCCCACTTTTTATAAAATTTATCGCGTACGGGAAGCATTATATCTTCGTGAGATACGCCCGGGCGCATTTCCGCCTCTTTGTGCTTTGAATCGAATGCGTAGATGGCGTATGCCACATGGTCGGAATCATGAGCAAGTATCGGAACCATGTAGTTGGAAACTCCGGGTATGCCGTCAACATGCGAGGATATGCAGTTGGGATATGCCTCGTACATTGCCTGCTGTTCGGCGGCGGGCACATCGGTATCGTAGTCGTGGTT
>CAZISZ010000025.1:0-16242 GCA_964542035.1 uncultured Ruminococcus sp.
CCTTCAACACCGTCGCATTCATCCCTCTCAACAGACTCGCCGCACGATGGGCAACGGCTCGGCATTTCAAACGGACGCTCGTTTCCGTCACGCCGCTCGGGACACGCCTCCACTATCTCGGGAATAATATCCCCCGCCTTGCGTACCGAAACAATATCGCCTATCATTATCCCGCGCTCGCGAATAAAATCAAGATTATGCAAAGTTGCGCGGCTGACAGTCGTACCCGCCAGACGAACGGGAGCCAACACCGCCGCGGGAGTTAGCACGCCCGTGCGGCCGACTGCCACGGTAATATCCAAAAGTTTGGTTGTTTTGGTTTCCGGCGGAAATTTATATGCCACCGCCCACTTGGGCGTTTTGGTGCCCTCGCCGAGATATTGTCTGCCGTTAAAGTCGTCAAGCTTTATCACAACGCCGTCAATGTCGTATTTGAGGCTGTCGCGCAACTCGCCTATTTTTCGGATGTGCCCGACGATCTCATCTCTGCCGGAAAGCATAGCGCGCTCGTCGATAACGGGAAATCCGAGTTCTGCCAATCTTTTGAGCGACTCATCGTGAGAGTGTGCCTCGTGACCGTCTGTCCACAAACTCCCCTCTTGAAGATTAAAAATAAATATATCAAGGCGACGTTCGGCGGCTATCTTGGGATCAAGCTGGCGCAGCGATCCCGCCGCGGCGTTTCTCGGATTTGCCATAAGCGTCTTTCCCTCTGCCTCGCGAGCAGCGTTTATCGCCTCAAATACTCGCCGCGGCATATAAACCTCTCCGCGAACGGTAATATCAAGCGGATCGGGCAAACGCATGGGAATTGAATATACGGTTTTTATATTTGCGGTAACGTCCTCTCCGATATTACCGTCGCCGCGCGTTGCGCCGCGAACCAGCACGCCGCGCTCGTATGTCAGCGCAACGGAAAGACCGTCTATCTTGGGTTCCACCGACCACAGCGGAGTTATTCCCGCCGCCGTGAGTTGTCCCTCGGCACCGTCAAGATACGCATAAAGCTCATCATAAGAAAAAACATCGGTAAGCGAAGTCAGCGGCACGCGGTGCGCAACCTTTTCAAATTTTTCAATCGGTGCGCCGCCCACTCTCTGAGTGGGCGATGCGGGATCGTAATATTCGGGGTGCACCGCCTCAAGTTCCTCAAGGCGACGGTAAAGCATATCGTATTCATAGTCGGATATCTCGGGAGCGTCTTCAACATAGTATTTTTTTGAATGATACGCCACAAGGCGACGAAGCTCCACAAGCATACCTCTTACTTTTTGAGGGTCGGCGGCATTTATATTTTCGTTTATTTTCACGTCTTTATTCATATCGATCAATATCTCCTTTTAAGGGACCGGTGCCAAACAGCAACCGCAGTTTTACCGTCGGCTATATATAATTATATCACAACGTAGCGGAAAAATAAATTGTTTTTTTACGTTTTTATGATATAATTAAAGAAACAAAAATCAAAAAAAGTTGTCATACAGAGTGAGGGGGCGATAAGATGGATGACCGAAAGATGACAGAACTTATATACGAGCGCAACGAGGCAGGGCTTAACGCGGCGGCGGAAAGCTTTGGCACGCTTTGCCGCCGCATAGCGCGCAATCTTTTGGGCTCGAATGAAGATGCCGAGGAATGCATGAACGATGCATTGCTGGCGGTATGGAACTCCATTCCGCCGCAACGTCCTGCCTCGCTTTCGGCATACATTTGCCGCATAACGCGCAATATCGCCATCAATCGACGCCGCGCGGCGGAAAGGCAAAAACGCGGAGGCGGTGAGGCGTACATATCCCTCTCCGAGCTTGAGGAATGCATCCCCGACAGGCTTGGCGTAAGCGTCCAGGAAGAGGCAGAGGCGGAATCTATCACTGAGGTGATAGACCAATGGCTCGACACGCAACCCCAACGCACAAGACTTTTGTTTGTTGGGCGGTATTTTGAGGGCTGCGATATCAGTTCGCTTGCCCGCAATTTGGGAATAAGCGAGGGAGCGGCAAGATCGGCACTTCACCGTGCAAGACTTGATCTGCGCCGTGCGCTTACATCGGCGGGCGTGGAACTTTAAATTCGCATACTCACAAAAAAGGAGGTGATGACATGAGCAAGAACGAAAAGTTGTTTAATGCAATAGGCGGCATAGCCGACCGCCACATTGATGAATATACATTCGCGATGTCGGAAAAGTCAATAAGACGTCGTCGAACAGTTCGTGTATTCAAGTATCTCGCGCCACCTTTAGCCGCCTGCCTGTGCCTTGTATTTTTGGCGTATCCCATAATTACACTGTTTTTCGGAGGCGCCAAAGCAGAAGATCCCGCGTGGGAACGCACACATGCATATATATCCCGCGATGAGTGCGAAAGTTTACTGTTTTCGCGGTTGCCATGCGAGGTGCTCGGCGAACGCGCATACTTATTTTACGATGATACCGGGCGCGATAAGCGCGATCTTTGGAACACGGTTGAATATACCGGCGCCTATCTCAAGACCCGCATGGATGAGGATGCGATCGACTACATTTACGTAAAAGCGTACATGCAAAATTATTTTCAAGGCACGGACCACGGCGATATTATTGCCCCGATGGCGGAATTTGATGGTAACGCCACCTTGCTGACTGTCAACGGCACCACAGTCAAGTACTATCACACCCCCGCCGCGGACGACAATACCGATTCCGCATCCCTCGCCGATTACGATGAACTGTACCAAACCTTTATAAAGCGCGGGGAAGACCCTGCTGATGCAGCGCTGTCGGCGGCGTTTTCGATCGCCTACCGCTACGATCGTTATACAGCGGGTTTTGAGTATGATGGCGTAGTGTATGTTATCGAGGTCTACACCGAAGGCGATTCGGCAGCATTTGAATATTACCTAAAATGCATGATACCGCAAAACGAACAAACAATAAACGACATGGAGGTTAAATGATATGAAAAAACACGCAGAGATCACCAAGCTGCTTCTGATGCTTACCGTCACCGCCATATTCATCTCGTCGCTGTCGGTAGGCGCATCTGCCGACTGCGGTCCCAAAGCATCTGTAACCATAACCTTTAAGGGTGTACAGGGAGAGTTTTATGTAACTCTGCTCTCTGCCGACAAGAGCTTTGGTCCGTGGAGCGCAGAATACACGGAGGAGATGTTTGACGACGACGATGATAGCGCATCATATTCGGTATTTACGAAGATGCGGGATTACAATGAGGCAGGATTTTTCTTTGTCGGCAATGTACAACTTTGCGGAGCGGATAAAAGCTATCATTGGGGCTACTACCCGCCGGATGAGTTTAAGGTGTTAGTTTACGATGCCGAGACCGACAGTTTTTACAAAAGCGAGGTTATATCACAGTATGCGTTTTCAAGCTATTTCGAAGCTGAGATAAGCGACGACGGAAGCATATCTTGCCGTCAAAGCTACAATTACGGTCGTGAAGCACTCCTCTTTTTGGGGCGCGTTGCGCTGACCTTGGCAATAGAGCTTTTGATCGCTCTGCCTTTTGGATATCTGAAAGCGGGCAGGCGCGGTGTTATAATTTACGCCAACCTTACCACGCAGGTGCTTTTAAACCTCGGACTTAACGCCATTAACTTCAAATCCGGTTGGCTTACAATGATAATATCATACCTCTTGCTTGAGATCGGTGTGTTCATTATCGAGGGCACAGTTTACACTGTTGCCGTAACACGTCCCGGAGTTGATGAACGCCGTGCACGTGTACCGCTTGCTTGGCTTTATGCTCTTACGGCAAATCTCGCTTCCTTTATGGCGGGAGTGGGAATATTTTATATTCAAAAACGATTGGATCTTTTATAAAAAAATCACCCGATCGGATCGCATGCGATCCGGTCGGGTGTTTTTTATATATAATACCGTACAATGCAGCCGCGAATCATATCACGCGCACTCTGAATATTCCCTCAATGGCAGATATTTTTTTTGCTACCGCTTCCGCAAGCGCGGAATCGAATTTCCCTGTAGTCTCCACAAGTGTGTAGGCATTGTCACCTTTCGAGCGGTTTGTAAGATTTTCGATGTTTTGTCCGTACTCCGAAATAACCCCCGAAACATTTGCTATAACCGCGGGAACATTAGCATGCAACACGCATACACGGGTACCGCCGCCAAGCGGCAACTCCACAGTCGGAAAATTTACCGAATTACGTATATTGCCGCTTCGCAGATAATCGTCAAGCTGGCGAGCTGCCATAACGGCGCAGTTATCCTCTGCCTCTGCCGTGGATGCTCCGAGATGCGGAATGTTCACTATACCGCGTACCCCCACAGTCTCGTCGGTAGGAAAATCGGTAACATATGCCGCCACCTTCCCTGCCGACAGCGCCGCCTTGATATCCGCGGCAACCACAAGATCTGCACGCGCAAGGTTTACTATTCTAACGCCGTCCCGCATTTTCGAAATGCTCTCGGCGCATATCATACCCCTGTTTGCCGCAACGGCGGGAACATGCAACGTTATATAATCGGATACGGCGTATACCTCGTCAAGCGAATGCGCATGACCGATACCACCCGACAATTTCCATGCCGCATCAACGGTAAGATAAGGATCAAACCCCACCACTTTCATACCGAGAGCCAATGCAGCGTTTGCTACCTGCCCGCCTATGGCGCCGAGACCGATAACGCCCAGTGTTTTACCGTAAAATTCAACGCCCGCAAAAGCGGATTTTCCCTTTTCCACCTGCGACGCAACATCGCCTTTCAGCGCGTTCGCCCACACAACTCCTCCGGTAATATCACGCGACGCAAGTGCGAGTGCGCATAGGGTCAGCTCCTTAACACCGCCCGCATTGGCGCCCGGTGTGTTGAATACCACGATTCCAGACTCGGCACAGCGATCCACGGGAATATTGTTGACGCCCGCGCCGCAACGGGCTATAGCCAAAAGTCCGTTTGAGAACTCCGTATCATGCATAGATGCCGATCGAACCATCACGGCATCCGCATCGGACACGGGAATATCCGCCGAAATATTATACAGAGTGCGATCGAAAACATCGGTTCCCACCGCTGCGATCTTATTCATAAGTTTTATATTCATGCTCATATCTCCCCACATATATCACTTGGGATTACGCTCGGCAAAGTCGCGCATAAATGCCACAAGAGCCTCAACTCCCTCATAAGGCATTGCATTGTAGATAGATGCCCGCATACCGCCGACAGAACGGTGCCCCTTGAGATTTTTAAGCCCCGCCGCGGTTGATTCAACGGCAAATTTTTTATCCAATTCCGCATTTCCTGTCACGAACGTTACGTTCATAAGAGAACGGAACTCGGGACGCACGGTGGCAAAATAATAATTTTGCGAATCAAGATAATCATAAATCAGAGCGGCTTTGCGTTCGTTTCGGCGCTTCATTTCGCCAAGTCCGCCCTCGGCAAGCAAATAATCGAATACAAGACCCGCCATATAGATATTATAGCACGGCGGAGTATTGTACATAGAATCGTTTTGCGCCATTATCGACCAATCAAGCATGGTGGGACAAATGCTTCGGGCATGCCCCAAAAGATCACGCCGCGCTATAACAATGGTAAGTCCCGCGGGAGCCACATTTTTCTGTGCACCCGCATATATAACGCCGAATTTACTTACATCTACCGGCTCGGAGAGAATACAGGATGACATATCCGCAACAAGCGGAACATCACCGGTATCGGGTATGTAGTTATACTTTGTACCGTATATCGTATTGTTAAAGCAAATATGCAGGTATGAGGTGCCGGAACGAAGATCACCGCGATCCACATGTGGAATGTAAACAAAATTATCCGGTTTTGAAGTTGCCACCGCTGCGGCATCACCGTATTTTTGCGCCTCGACAAAAGCCTTTCCGGAAAATTGCCCGGAAACCACATAATCGGCGCAACCGCCCTCCGGCATAAGGTTTAAAGGAACCGCCGCGAACTGCGTTGAGGCACCGCCCTGCAAAAACATGACGGCATAATCATCGGGAATGCCCATAAGTTTGCGCAGTGACGCTTCCGCAGCTTGAATTATAGGCTCATAGTCAGGAGAGCGATGAGACATCTCCATTACCGACATACCGCTCTCACCGTAATTGACAAGTTCGGCGGCGGCGCGTTCAAGTACCGAAAGCGGAAGCATTGACGGTCCTGCCGAAAAATTATATACTCTTTCCATAGTGGTATCCTGCCTTTCATCAAAAAAGAAATTAATAATATTATATTACGCTTGCAATTATAAGTCAAGCAGACTTGCAAAAGTTTTTTGCTCACGAATAACATTTTGGCACTGAGTATATTTGCAATTGCATTTTTACGCCGTTTTTGTCAATTATGTTCAAAAAACACCCGCGCGTCGCAGTTGGACGCACGGGCATTTGAATTACTTGATTTCAAATATTTCATTTTCATCCTATCCGGCATTATCGGAAATCCCGGAAAGGCGAGCAACAAAAGATGCTCGACCGTCTGCCAGACGACCGCTGATGATAATATCTTCTCCCGCATTTACCCGTTCCACGGTAAAACGATCTCCCGCGCGAAGCTCGGCATAAAACCAAATATCCAATCCGCAAAGACCACTCATGCGCGAGCGTTCTTCATCATTTAAGGCGTCATAAACAAATTCGCCGTAGCGCGTGTTATTGACATGCCCCATACTGTCCGTCATAGACGGGCGCGCCACTCGTTCCTCCACCACCAGCGAATTAGCCGTCCGCGGTGCACGACGCGGCGCATCGGCTATCTTTTCGCCGGTCGGCAGAGCGAGACTCTCAATAAGCGAACGATCCGTGCACACGCGTCGCTCGGCGGCGGAAAACAAGGTTGAATATGTTGCGCACACAGCGGCAACTTCGTCGTCAGCACCGTAAAAGATAAGATCGCGCCTGAATATCGGCGGAGTCACCCCTGCATTCCATGTGCGGCCGGCAAGATGCTCGCCGAGACGCACCGTTCGCGCGGGACGAACATGTGTGGACAGTAATATCCATGAAGCTCCTGTGCGCTCAAGAAGTTCGCGCTCCCCCATGCCGATATTTTCAAGATGTCGCTCTATCATTTCAACCACAAGTTTTTGCCATCCCTGCGGCGTAAGCGCACCGTCGGGACCGCACATAGTCATATCGATATGTACCTCGTACGAAAAACCTCTCTCATATTCGGTATCCATCGACGCGCTTGTGTTTTTTTCGTGTATGTCTGTACTGATATTAGGTTCTTTTTTCATGTTTTTTTCGGATAATACGCACTTTGATGATCCGCCACGGTCTGCTTTATTCGCGCGGATCTCACTTGTGCGTTATGAGGTTTTCTTCTATTAAATTGCGATATCGTTTAAAACCGCGGTCTATCTCGGGCGGTGCGGTAATATAGTTTTGCGCGGCGGTCGCATATTCAACCTCGGCATCATATTCGGCATCGGTTATAACTCCCTCTTCGCAAAGCTCGGCAAGTATCGCCAAAGCAAGATTTCGCCCCGCAGCACGTTCGACGGTGGCATTTTCATTCGGTTCGTCATAATACGGCCCGTTTTCCGACACCATTTTAAGCACCTCGGCATCCGACACCGCATAGCGGGTGACGGCGCGCAGATCGGAGCTGATATAGGTAAGGGTCGTCTCGCCGTTTAGTATCGGAGAAGTCGCACTGATGTAAACGCCTCCCGACAACGCATAATTCCAGTATGCATCGCAAAGCTCATCTGCCGTCAGTTCGCCTTTTTTGTATTGCATGACCGCAGTATCGGCAAAAAAGTCATCGGCGGCAACATCGCGCCGTGCAAATCTTACTCCGCTCGGCGTTATGGCATAAGCGCAGGAATAACCGCCGATCCACAGTCCGTGGCGCCGGAAAATGTCCCCCAAAAGATCGTCCTCATCTCCCGGCTCCATATCGTCCGGGTCATACTCATCGTAGTATGTATCCGCCCATTCGTCGCCAAACGCCGTATTTCCGACATCGGGGATAAACTCGAAATAAAGATACAGCCGCCCAAAAGCAAAATCCGCCTCGGAATCGGTGCGGATAAGCGAAAACTCCGCGGTGTCGGGCATGGTTTTACCGTCGATGGCATGAAGATCATATATATAATCTGAGATCTCAAGCTCATCCGAAAGCTTCATATCATCGCATACAATATGCAAAACGAGTTTTCCGGCACCGTAACTTTGATCGGAAAGTCCAAAGTTGAGCGTAAACTTCGGCACCTCGTCCGCTTCCCACGCGGTCTTTGTCATATCCATGCGACAGTGGAATGCGCCCTTATTCATACCCGTCGGCACGGCGGAAGTCTCCGGCGATTCATCCGTCGTCTCGGGCGCGTCACCACGCAGATGGACGGTCGTCACGGTCTTCACCTTAGTTTCGCGCGGGGTGTAGACCGTACCGCGCACCGCGAATTCCACGCTGAACTGTCTTGAGTCGTCATTGACAGTTACAAGAATGACCGCAACGGCTATTGCCACTGTGACAATGGTGAGCAGAAATGCCACCGCTCGCGCGACGCTCTTTTTATTTTGTTTCTTTTTCATATCAAACCGCAGTCTTCTTACTTGCTCCATCGGACGCATTTCGAAATATTATTCCGCAGTTATATAGGCGCCAACCGGAGAATGATCGGTAATGTACACGCCGTCGATCGGCTCGTTGGGGACTATAAATGACTCGCTTGCATCGCAAGCCATATCTGTGAATATGTAATCAATCTTAACGGGTGGGTTGCATTTACCAAAACCGTGGAATGTGCCTCCGAGATGTTCGGTAGCGTCGATAACAGGCGCTCCACAGGGAACCGATCCCGTAAATGCGGCGATTTCGGGCGAGTCGGGGTGAGCGTTCATGTCTCCTGTAATTATAAAATGCTCACCATTGTCGGCAAGATATTGAATAACTTCCACCGCACCGAGCAAGCGAGCGATACGCCCCTTGTGATCAAGATGGGTATTCAGAAAGACAAACGGCTCATCGGCATCGCGATGTTTAAGACAGACCGCGGTAAAAATCCTCGGGCAACCGCTTTGATCTCCGCCGAAAGTGGATGCGGGAGCATCGGGTGTGGTGGAAAGCCAACGATTTTCCAGAGCGATCATTTCAAAATCATGTTTTTTAAATGCAACAACGGTGGATTCTCCGCGCCAATCGGCATCCCTGCCGCACCCCACAACCGTGTAAGCGTCAAGAGTATCTATAAGCCAACGGCGCATGTTATCGTTTGCTTCCTGAAAGCCGATGATATCGGGCGAGTATTCATTAACAGTATCGAGAATACGTCCGCGGCGGTTATCAAAATGATTGATACCGTCAACCTTTGCTTCAACGCGAAGATTAAATGTGAAAACCTTAAGCTTTACTGACATTTTTAACACCTCGGCTTTCGCTTAGGCGAAAGCTACCTTTCTTTTCGGTGCGGCAAAATCACAGTGAATAAACACATCTTGTCGCACCGTATGTTTACAGGCACCGCCTGTTTTTTCATGTTTGATTATTTGTTATTCTATGCGAGCGCAACAGATCCGCTCTGCGTATACTCATCGATCAGGCGGCGCAGGACTGCATCCACCTCATCCGCTCCTACAGAGGTCACTATCTCGCTGCGTATTTTCACGGCACCGGGAATACCTTTTATATACCCCGCTATCTGCGGCTTAGCTTCGGCAACTCCGCGCCGTTCGCCTTTAAATTTAACCGTCAAAGCCAAATGCCTTCGCGCGGTCTCGATACGCTCTGCCTCGCTCGGCTCGCAATACTCAAATCCGTCCATTGCGGCAGCTATCCTTGCAAATATCCATGGGTCGCCTATAGCACCACGCGCAATACCGATACCGTCGCAGCCCGTTTCGGATATCATTCGCATGGCGTCGGATACGGTGGTTACATCGCCGTTACCGACAACGGGCATTGCAACTGCCTCACGCACCGCGCGAATAACGGAAAGATCTATCCCCGGTGTGTATAGCTGTTCGCGCGTTCTGGCATGTACGCATACCGCCGCCGCTCCCGCACGTTCGGCGGCGCGGGCAATTATCGGAGCGTTTATACTGCGAGAGTCCCATCCGGCGCGTATTTTTACCGTCACCGGTATTCTGCCTCCCGCGCCCTCGACTGCCGCAGCTGTAACAGCCTCCGCAAGACCGGGGTCACGCATCAGTGCCGCGCCTTCGCCGTTGGAAGTAACTTTTTTCACAGGGCACCCCATATTGATATCTATTGCGGCGGGAAGCGGACCATCGGCGCCGCGGTAACTTCCCTCGGCGATAAGTTTTACCGCCTGCATGATAAATTCCGGTTCGGATCCGAAGATCTGAACAGCTGTCGGTATACCGTCATCCACCCTGCAAAGCGGAGCTGTGCGTATCGATGCGGCATCGCGCGCGCGTTGCTCGTACACCAATGCCTTTGCGGATACCATCTCGCTGACGGTAAATTCGGCGCCGCTCGCAGCGGAGATCAACCTAAACGCGCGGTCGCTCACCCCCGCCATGGGACAAAGAACGAGACCGTGACGCAACTCGATGTCTTTTATTTTCATTTGCGAAATTTTTTATTATAACGATATCTCAGTTTTTCGGCTCAAATGCGGCACGCGCGGCGGCAAGTTTCAACTCGGCTTCAGCAGGATCGCAGGCGCGTATGCAATAATAAAACTTACACTTGGGCTCGGTGCCGGAGGGTCTTACAGCCACAAAACTGCCGTCCTCAAACAAAAACCTCAGAACATCGGAAGGCGGAAATCCGCAGGCTGTCATCTCGGAAGATAGATAATCTTCGGCAGTTTTAAGTTTTATGCCCCCCACCTCGGCGGGATATTCGAGACGCAGGCGCGCCGTGAGTTCGCTCATCCGGCGTTGCCCATCCGGACCGCGGAAGAAAAAGCTTGATTGGGTGTCAAGATAATACCCAAACCGCTCGTAAAGTTCGTTTTGAACGTCGATAAGAGTCTTGCCCTGCTGTTTGTAATATGCTGCCGCCTCGCAAAGCATAAGTGACGCCTGCACGGCATCCTTATCGCGTACAAAATCACCGATAAGGCAACCGTAACTTTCTTCATATCCAAAAACCACATGCGCATCGTGTGCCGCAAGATGGTGCGCAATGCGGTCACCGATAAATTTAAATCCCGTAAGTGTTTTTTCAACACCAACACCGTAAGAAACACAAACACGGTCACCGAGTTCCGATGTAACGATGGTGTTTATCATCACCGGGCGTTCGGGCATTTTGCCCGCGGCGCGAAGCGTGGAAAGAATATATTCTATAAGCACAGCTCCCGATTGATTGCCCGTCATAAGGCAAAGCTTACCGCTTTTGTCACGTGCCGCAACGCCGAGACGGTCGCAATCCGGATCGGTCGTTATAACGATATCGGCATGCTCGCGCTCCGCAAGCTCAATCGCCGCTTCATATGCCGCGGGCACCTCGGGATTGGGGCTTTTTGTTGCCGAAAAATCCGGGTCGGTCACACACTGGGATTCCACTGGAATAACATTATATCCAAAATGTGACAAAACATGGCGCACGGGTATATTTCCGGTACCGTGCTGCGGTGAGTATACAACGCAAAGATCCGCCGTATTCACCGAGCGCAGTGAAATTGACTCCACGGCCGCATAATAAGCGCGGTCTACATCATCGCCGAGTTCCTCGATCAAATCACCCGCCTGTGCTCTCGTAAGGCAAGGCACGGCAAGGCAATCTCCCACAGCGTCGATACACGCTATAACTTTATCCGTTGCCGCAAGACCTTGCTGACACCCCTCGCTATCGTATATTTTGTATCCATTGTATTCGGGAGGATTATGCGAGGCGGTTATCATAACGCCGCCAGACGCACCGAGATAGCGCACGGCAAACGACAGCATTGGCGTGGGACGAAGCGAATCAAAAATGTACGCCTTAACACCTCGCGCGGCAAAAACTCCCGCCGCCGTCATTGCAAACTCGCACGACATACGGCGGTTATCATGAGCTATTACCACACCGCGGCGGCAAGCTTCAGCACCCGCGGAGGCAATAAAATCCGCATATCCCGCACTGGCGCGACTGACGGTATAAATGTTCATCCTCGCGGGTCCCGCACCAAGCACACCGCGAAGCCCCGCAGTGCCGAATGCAAGCTCGCTGCCAAATCGCTCCTCTATTGCAGCGTCATCATCCTTGATAAGTTCAAGTTCTGCGCGAATCGAGGAATCAAGCCCCTCGCCGGCGTACCAAATATCAAATGTTTCTTTTGCTGTCATAAGCAATCCTTTCCGATACACACATCGAGAACAATATCGATGCTTAAATTATAAAACACTAAAAAGTTTATGCGATTGTTATTAAAAAATACGTACTTTAGGCTTTTTCGTAAAGACCGACGAGATATTCGCCGATCTTATACCCAAGTTTACCCGCCGCGGGACGAAGCGCCCGCGGTATGGCACCGTAAAAACCGTGCACTTCGTAGGTGAAATCGCCGTCATAATTCATCTCTTTAAGCAGAGGCATAAGCACCTCCCATGCCGTGTTACCGCGCACGAACGGCAGAAAATGGTCATCATCGAATCCGCGATTTTCCTGAACGTGAGTAGAGCAAAGACGCGATCCGAGCTTGCGCAGAGCTTTGGCCTGATCCGCATACACAAGTTCGGCGTGTCCGAAATCCCATGTTGCGCGGCAGGATATCGGATCGCCCATAGCGTCAATAATAGCTATTTGTTCCTCCACCGTAGCGGTAAAGCGATGTTTTGTCTTTACGGGGTTGAATTCCGCCATGTTTTCGATCGAGATACCCGTGCCGTGCTTTTTTGCAAGTTCAAGCAGGGGGGTATAGAAATGAATATTCGCGCGCAGGTTTTCCTCAAAGCCCATCTCGTCGTTTTCCGTGGCGGTCTGCGCGTGTGTGGTCACAAAACGCACACCGAGGCGACCGCTTGCGATTATGGCACGGCGAACGCTCTCCGCGTACCATGCGCGGTACTCGTCGCTGAGCTTTTGCTCGGGGCGGTATAGGTTGGAATCATACGGAGCGTGCGATTGATTGTATGTTATACCGAGTTCGGCGGCAACCTCGCCGAGGTGATCTACATTGCGCTCCCAATCGTCACCGAGCAATTCGCTGTTGCTTTTGGGATTGGACGCGGAGCAAAAGTTGAGGTCGATAACGCGAAATCCGCACTCATAGCAAAGGCGGATGGAATCCTCAAGCGGAGTTCTGCCACCCTCGCGTTTGCCCGGGAAGATACAGGTTGATGTTGCAAGTCTCATTTTAATATTATTCCTTTCTGTCGGATCGCCAAAGGATCGCGATACAAGCATTTTTTTATTTTTAGGGGTTGACAAATAACAGCTTTTGCGGTAGAATATATACGTTGCAGGTATAGTCTAATGGCAAAACTCCGGCTTCCCAAGCCGGCTATGCGGGTTCGATTCCCGTTACCTGCTCCAAAAAAGACGGGTGCTCGTGGGCACCCGTCTTTTTTGGTGTCCACACAATGCGAATGGCGGCGTTTGCGGTTTGCGGCATACTTTTTATCAAAAATACAATATTGCAACCGCGCCGCAGCGGTTATAATCCACCGATAAGCTTTATGCGTTATTTAAGTATCTCCTCAATGGCAACACCGTCTGCCCACGGCATTTCGGCACCGAGAATCTTTGCGTACGTGGGAGCTTCATCCACGGTGGGACGGCGCTCAAGCTGCACGCCCTCTCTTATATCCGGTCCGAAACCGAAAAACACCGGCTGAGGTCCCTTATCTGGATAATGACCGTGCGTAGCTCTGCCGAAGCGGTAATCCGAAAGATCCATCGGCTGAACCATTGGGCGTTTCCAATCCTCCGAGAAAGATGTGTAACCGTCGGATTCTATGACAAATGAGAACTCCCCGCTCAGATGATCCCGCGCCTCCGCTTCCTCTGTCGTAAGCACCTCGCTGATGCCGTATATTCCTTCATCGCGCATAAATTTCAGCAAATCATAAGTTTTTTGCCATGCCTCGCGGTCAGTGGGATCCTTAAGCCTGATCTGAGCCGAAAGACCTGTCGAATGACAATAAGCGGTCCAATCCACAAGCTCGCCCGCCTCGTTTGTTTTAATAAGTCCGTGGTCGGCAAACATAACATTCGGCTTTATATTTCTGACTATATCAAGCTGACCGTGGTCGCTCACAAGGAAGAAGTTGGTATCATCATATACTCCCGCTTCTTTTGTTGCCTCTATTATCTCAAAAAACCACCGCTCGGTATCATTTACGCCGCGCGTGACCTGTTCGGTAAAGAGACCGGTCTTATGGCGATAGCTGTCAACATCTCCGGTGTGGAGCATCAAAAGATCCGGCTGATGCTTCCTTATAATATCGCACACGCAACGCACCAAAAATTCATCGGTTGCGGGATGTGTGCGAATCTTAACTCCCTCAAGATGCGGCGCACAACATTCATCGTAAAGTTCCTCGCTCGTACCTGCGCGCAAAAACGCCGCCTTTTTGGTATCATCAGAAGATTGCGGCCAGTACTCGTCAACCAACCAATCTATATCCGGATGATTACCGGTAACGGGCCAAAAAACAGCCGCAGTGGTACGTCCCGCACGCTTTGCCGCCGTAAAAATATCCGGGCATTTGATGCTGTCGGCAAACCATTCCCAAGGAAGATTTTTAAGTTGCCCCGGTAGAAAGAGATTGTTATTGGTTATACCGTGCTTATCGGGATAGCAACCGGTAGACATAGTGGTGTGACACGGATATGTGACCGACGGCCAAATTGTGCGGGTGCGTTTTACACCCGAGCCGCGGGCATAGAGTTCGCGAAAGCGCGGACTGGTCTTTATGAGATATTCGATATCCTCATATACCATGGCGTCGCAGGAAAAAACTATGACCTTACTTTTTGACATTTTGATCTCCATTCCGCCGCCCTACGGACGGCACGTAAAAAGTACGGAATTACTTTTATTCCTTTATAATTATACAGCCTTGGAGACGGATAGTCAAGAAGAATTGAAAAAAACAGTATTTTTTCGGTGCGTTTTTTCTTTTGCGGGCGCCCTTGACACCGCCCAAAGCAAGAGGTATAATATTATTGATAATGATACCGAAAACAATGCCGCACGCGCGCTCGGCGCCGACGACATATTAAAACCCAAGGAGAAGACCCATGAAACATATCCTTTTGCCCCGCCGCGAAAACGGCACAGAATATTACCGCGCCAATCTGCATTGTCACACCGATATATCCGACGGTCATAAGTCTCCCGCCGAGATAAAAGAACTTTACCGCTCGCACGGATATTCGATAGTCGCATATACCGATCACAATGTCCTCTTGGCGCACGATGACTTGAACGACGAGAGTTTTCTCGCCCTGCACGGTTACGAGATCAACATAAACGATCCCTTTGATTTCAACCATCCGCGCACCAAAAAATGCCATCTCAATCTCATCGCACTCGATCCGGATAACATGACCCAAATCTGCCACCACCGCAGTAAATACTCAAACGGCAATTCAAAACTTTATCGCGACAAAATAAAGTTTGACGAATCACTGCCGGATTACGTAAGGGTATATTCTCCGGACGGAATAAACGATATAATAGCAAAAGGCAGGAGCGCGGGCTTTTTTGTAACATACAATCATCCCACATGGTCACTTGAATCATACCCCGATTACACAAAATATAACGGCATGAACGCCATGGAAATTGTAAACTACGGTTGTGTTATAATGGGATATGAAGATGACAACGGCAGAGTTTACGACGATATGCTAAACTGCGACAAACACATTTTCTGCCTCGCCACAGACGACAACCATAATGCGCATCCGGACGACGATCCGCTTTGCGATTCGCTTGGCGGATACACAATGATTGCCGCACCCGCGCTTGAATACCGCGCCGTAACCTCGGCACTGGAGAGCGGAATGTTTTATTCGGTTCACGGAACAAGCACACAATGCGGTCCCACCATTGACTACATGGAATATGAGGACGGCGTACTTACAGTAAAGGCGGAAAATGCGCAACGCATACAATTGGTAACAAGCGCACGTTGCAAGGGCAAGATGCGCGCCGCACGCGACGGCGAAACATTGGGCGAGATCAAATTTAATATAAATCCCGATGAAATATGGTTTAGAGTAGTTGTAACCGACCCTCGCGGCGGCAAAGCGTACACAAACGCTTATTTTCTTCGTGAACTTAACGCAGAGTAAACGGTAAACAACAGCAAAATATACCCAAGCGGCAAGCCGTTCCGGCTTGCCAC
>CAZISZ010000026.1:0-14857 GCA_964542035.1 uncultured Ruminococcus sp.
TAAGCCGCGGAATAAAATCATATTCGTCGCACACTTTGTCGTATGCCTCAACAAGGCGGCGGCTCAATTCGTCATAGCCGTACGGCATAACCGAGTGATCCGTTACGCAAAAGCTGATATTTTTTGCTTCTTCGTTCACGTGTGCGGCAAGTATCGCAGCCGTGGCGTAAAGTTCTTCGGCGGAAACATCAGTGCGGTCAAGTCCCAACTTGCGGTCAACCGTTGTGCAGTAATATCCGGTTCCGAATCCCCAAACAAATGTGGTGAAAAGCAAGGATATCACAGATAGGAGCGAACCGAGGTATATAAATACGGAACGCCAACTGTCAGAATATCGGCGGCATGCCGTAACTATCATAAACGCCGCGCCGATGGGCAGAAATATCACCAACGACTCACCGAGTGAGTGAGGAATGAAGTTTGTCAGGTGTGCAAGCACGCCGCGGACTACAGAGCCTATGCGGAGATTGAAAAAATCGGCAAATGTCGGGGAAAGGCGGGCGACTATACAGATGACAAGAGACAGTGCCGCCAATGCGTAAAGGATAAAGGCAAAGCGAGGTAAATGTTTTTTTACGGGTGAGGCGGGTTCAGCCTCGGTGTCGCAATTCGTTCCCGAATTATCAATTCGTACGATTTCGTTTTGAAGGTCGTCTTGCGTTTCGCCGGGAATTTTTTGCGCGATCTCGTCTTTCACGTTCTTTTCGTTTTCTGCGGAGTTTTTTATCATTTTTGTACTCCTTGATTTTTTGTCCGTTAGAATTTTTCGTTTATCGTTTTCAGCATATCGGCGGGCATAGGTGCCGACATGCGCAACAGCCTGCCGCTTGTCGGGTGCATGAATTCAATGCGTGCTGCGTGCAGTGCATGGCGGGAGATGATTTCGGGGCATTCTTCGCCGTAAAGAAAATCTCCGAGCAACGGGGTGCCTATATGCGCCATGTGCACGCGTATTTGGTGAGTGCGCCCGGTTTGCGGAGCAAGCGCAACAAGGGCAAGCGCTCCGTCTCGCGAGCATCGCATAACGCGGTAGTCTGTTACGGAGGGCGAACCGTCCTCCCTTACCGTGCGCATCAGTATACCTTTATCCGCTCTTGCTATCGGCGCGTCTATCCTGCCTGCGGCGGTGGTGGGAATCCCGCGGGTTATGGCTGTATATGTCTTTTTTATTTTGCCCGCTTTCATGTCTTCAAACAGGCGACTTGCGGCAAACCGGTTTTTGGCAAGCAAAACAAGACCGCTTGTGTTACGATCGAGTCTGTTTGCGGGGCGAAACACAAACACCTCTCCTCGTTTTTGTGCGCGGTAAGCAAGAGCATTTGCCAATGTGTCGTCAAGGTGACCGTGCGTGGGGTGGGTGGGCATGCCTGCGGGTTTGTCTGCAACGATTATGTCGTCGTCCTCAAAAACTATTACCAAAGGTAAATTTTTCGGTATTATCGCGGAGGTGCCCGTTTCCGGTTTATCCGATGTATCCAGTTGCAAAATATCTCCATCCGTCAGTTTATAGCGTACGGTGACTCTTGTACCGTTGACGGTGATGCCTGTCGGCGAGTTCTTCAGAAGAGTAAGTGTGCCTGTGGATATATGCATACGTCGCCGCAGTATATCAAATACCGTGGTTCCGTCAAGTTCGCGTGTTATCTTTATCTCCATGGTCTTGCCGTTTTTAACCTTTTTGCTTACATATAGTACTCTATCGTATATTATAAATGATGCTTGCGATGATTTCGTTAATAGAGCTAAAACAAAATGTAATTTTGTGCTTGCACGTGAGTTTGTGTCATAAAAATACCGCTGTGATAGTATATTTTAATGTGCGGCGATAGCGTCAAAGCCAAATGCTTGAAAGGACGCCCTAAGGGCGCGATAAAATGAAATGATAAAGTTTTTATCTCTTTCGGTAATGTTTTTTGCAACGGCGGGAACTCTCCTCTCGCCAACCATGAGCAGTTTGGCAGCGAGCGGCGTCACCGCCGAGTCGCCGGCACCGGCTGATGTTGCCGAGCCTCTTTCGCCGGGGCTTTACGTCATAGCCGAGTCGGAGCGCATGGTAATGTCTGCGGGGCAGGGGCAAGATGTGGTGTTTGAAGTATCCGATCTGGAGGCGACGGTCGGAACCTCCGCTATCGAATATATAACCGTCACCAAACTGCCGTCGCTATCGGAGGGCAGGTTGCAAATAGGTTCACTGGCGGTAGCGGTAGGACAGAGCATATCGCGCATCAATATTTCGCGCATGTCCTTTGTGCCCGCAAGCGCGGAGGTCGAGGAGTGCGGTTTTTCGTTTAGCGTAAACGGATCGGCGCACAGTTATACCTGCACCGTAAATTTCAGCGATAAAGAAAATACCGCACCGACTCTCGGTGAGGTCGGTGCGGCGGCGCTTACGAATGCCACATATTCGGGAATGCCCGTGATAGGTCGCATGGCGGCGTATGATGCCGATGGCGACGAACTGTTTTATTCTGTTTCGGAGTTTCCATCCCACGGCAGTGTTGTGATCACGGATAGGTCGGCAGGAAAGTATGTGTATATTCCGAGTTCGGGTTTTTCGGGTCGGGACAGTTTTTCTTATATCGTGCGAGACAGCCGCGGCGAACGCGCCGAAGGCGAGGCAACTGTTAACATAAAGGTGGAACGTCGTTTGGGACGCGTCGGTTTTGCCGACATGAGCGGCAGTGTGTATGAGAGCACGGCTATGCGCGTCTGTGCAAGCGGTGTGATGGACGCCAAAGAGATCGGAGAAAGTTTGCAATTTGAACCGTACGCCGAGGTCAGCAGGTCTGATTTTATCGTTATGGCGATGATTGCGGCGGGAATCGAAGATCTGCCGGAGTGTGCCGGTACCGTTTTTGCCGATGACGGGGATATATCCGCCGCCGCGCGCCCATATATCGACGCAGCGTATAAACTCGGCATTTGCAATGGGTGGATAAGTGACGGCAAACAATGCTTTTTGCCCGATGAGAGTATCGGTGTAGCGGAGGCGGCGGTTATCACTGCGCGTATACTGGGGATAGAACCCGATGCTGCCGCCTCGGTGTGGTGCGCTGACAATGACGATGTGCCGTCATGGGCGGCAGAATGTTTCGGTAAAATGAAGGCAGTCGGTATTGTGGGTGCGGGACTTGCCGATTCGGCACGTTCAAAACTTGACCGTATCGGGTGCGCCGAATTGCTTGCCGCACTGATGCGGGCACGTGCCGCGACAAAGTGAAGATCTAAAAGTAATATATAAGATCAGCTTGAAAAATTCCGATCGACGGCATCAAAGCTCCTCACGATGGAGCTTTGAGCCGCCTTTTCTTATCTCCGATTGCAGAGCCGAGATCATTGAATCGTCTATTGCCGACAAATCGTTAAACATTGCGGCAGCCGTACCCGCTGCCTCTCCGGTTACGGCGCATGGAGGTATGACACGTGTGAGATCCCACATTCGCTCCGTTACGGAAATATCGCGTCCCGCTGCCAAAAGGTTGCGGCACCCGCGTGCTACAATGCAACCGAAGGGTAATTCAAATATCGGTCCGCGTGAGCGCCAACTGCTTATAAGACCTATACTGTCTTCGGTGCGCACTTCCTCGGCATCCGGGGTGGCGTGACCGCATATGCGCCGGGTCATTCTGAGCTGCGGAATCGTTGCCAATACATCCGGCAGATACGAGGGATCCGCTTCGTGTTTTTTAGCCCAATCGCGATACGTTGCGTCATGCGACATTTGTATCATCTCGCTTATTTCATATCCGTCAATGCCGACAAAACGGCGCTCGGATAGCAGTTTCGGTTGTTTTTTGCCCGCGGCAAGTTGTTCGTCTGTTATCTCCGCTCCTCCGTACATAAGGCATCGGCGTTCGTGTGAGTTAATAAAATAGTACCACCCGGTTAGGGTATTGCCGCGTGAATACAGCGCTGTCTCAGCCCCGCACATTTCCGCAATAACTGCGTCTCCGGTGGCATCTACCACATTTCCGCTCACGCGTATTGCCGAGCGCCCTCCGCGTCCTTCTACTATCAGGGCGCTTATTCTGCCGCCGTCAATCACTACAGCGCATACAGATGTGCCGTAAAGAATGCGCACGCCTTCCGCAAGCAGTAATCTTTCCGCTTCAAGCATAAAAAGCGGACCGTTGTATCCGGCTTTGAAGCGAGTTTTTTTCAGTTCCTCATCGGTTCCGCCGTCAAGCCAAGGATCCGGTCTTGCGCATTCACAGCCGTGCTTCACGGCAAGTCTTAAAAGTTCCTCTCCAATGCCGTATACCACCTGTTTTCCGCATCCGTCGCATATCGGCAGATAGTAGGTCACAAGACCCAATGTTGCCAAGCCGCCAAGCGCAAATTCACGTTCTATAAGTAAAACGTCGCTTCCGTGGCGCGCCGCCGCCAAGGCTGCCGCAATGCCGGCAATTCCTCCTCCGCATACTGCTACGGTGCAACTTTCCCGTACCTCTGTTGTTAGCGTTTCGTTTATTTTGTCACCAAGGTCCATGATTTACCCCTTCGTATTGGTTTTTGATTCATCGCGGTGCCGGTTGCACGATGCACCGGTGTGCCGCTCTTTAAAACACGATCAATATAAATTATACAATATGCGTCTCCGATTTGTCAATTAAAACAGCATCAAAAGCTGTGTCGTGCGGTTAATTAAGTATTATTATGCCGCAAAAAGTAGGATTTTTAAAAAATGTGATAACGCCGTTTTGAAAAAGAAAAGCGGCATTTCAAAAAAATCACAAAAGGGTATTGCAATTCGTCACGATTTTTGATATAATATTAAAAGAAAACTTGTTTCAGGCTTCGGCTGTGAAATAAGGCCATACCAGCCGGGGAGTTAGCGGTGCCCTGTACCCGAGATCCGCTAAGCGGGGGTGCATTCCCCGAACGAGGGCTGATCCGACGCGGTCTGAGACGGTATTTGTGTGTTGAGGAGCGGGTCCTGCGCAATTCGGAGCTGTGAACCATGTCAGGTGGGGAACCAAGCAGCATTAAGCGGTTATCCGAATGTGCCGCGGGGATGCCTGCTCTGAGCATAGGTGTCGAGTAACGCGCGGCGGTGATGTTCGACTTTGGGGTGTATGGTCTTATTTTGCAGCCGATTTCTGTAGAGATATGAGGGAGGTAATATATGCATCAGGCGTTATATCGTAAATACCGGCCGCGTACATTTGATGATATGTGCGGTCAGGAGCACATTACACGTGTGCTTAAGTATGAGATAGCACACAGTCAGATAAGCCATGCATATTTGTTTTGCGGATCGCGCGGCACGGGCAAGACCACATCGGCAAAAATACTTGCGCGTGCGGTGAATTGCCAAAACCCGATAGACGGCAGCCCGTGCGGTAAATGCGATGCCTGTCGGCTTATAGAGTCGGGCGGGGAAACGGACATCCTCGAAATGGACGCCGCTTCCAACAATAAGGTTGACGATATCCGCGCGATTCTTGACGAGGTGGTGTATACTCCTTCAAGTCTGAAATATCGCGTTTATATAATCGACGAGGTGCATATGCTTTCTCAAAGCGCGTTCAACGCTTTACTTAAAACGCTTGAGGAGCCGCCGGCACACGTGATATTCATACTCGCGACTACCGAGTTGCAAAAGCTGCCTTCAACCATCATATCACGTTGTCAGCGGTTTGATTTTCGGCGCATATCCGTGCCGGTGCTGACATCAAGACTTGAATATATTGCCGAACGCGAGGAGATAGATCTTGAGCATGACGCTGCGTTAATGCTTGCGCGACTCGCGCAGGGCGGTATGCGCGATGCCATCAGCTTGCTTGAACTTTGCGCCGGCGGGCGCGAGCGCATTACCCCCGATGCGGTAAACGATGCGGTGGGATCAACCGGGCGCGTAAATGTATCTCGCACAGTGCGTGCATTGGCTGCACGTGATGCGGTAACATTGTTTGATATCGTTTTCGAAACAGATGCCTCCGCTAAGGATATAACTGTTTTTTGGGGTGAGCTTGTTTCTTATTATCGCGATATGCTTGTAACAAAAACAGGCGTGGACGCGGCAAAATATCTTGATCTTACCGAGGCGGAGAGCGAGGAGTTGCGCCGTGATGCGGCGCTTTTTACACGAGAGACACTGCTTTATCACAGCCGCCTGCTTGACGAGGCGTATATTTCAATGCAACGCGCCGGGGCTATTCGCCGTTCCGTTGCCGAGATGACTTTGCTTCGTATGGCGGACGAACGGCTTGATACCCGTCCCGAGGCGCTCCTCTCACGTATTGCGGCGCTTGAAAATTCATTGGCGTGTATTCCCGCAACTTTGCCGCTTGTAAACGACGAATACCCGGTTGCGGATAATTCGCCGACATCCGGTTACGTCGGCGATACGCCAACGCCTGTTATAAGATTCCCGAATTCCGATGTTGCAACGCCTGACCCTGCAACTGTCGGTCAGCCCGTAAACAATACTGCTGTGCCAACGCTCGCAAACGCATCCGCAAATGTTTCCGCGGGTGCTGAAGTTGCGAAAACAACGGCTCGTGATGCCGCACCGACCCGCAAACCCGTTCGCAGTTTTGCCGAAATAGCTGAGCGGGTAGCAGAAGCCGATCGCGGTCTTGGCGGATTTGTTCGCAAATGCCGTGCATATACCGACGGCGATGATATGTTGATCATTTATTGCGAAACTCAGTTTACAAAAAATTTGTTGGGGCGGGATAAGAGTCTCGGTATTTTGGCAACGGCAGCTTCGTCGGTTCTCGGTCGGCGTCTGAATCCGCAAAACATCAAGGTGGAGGTACTGCCTGCCGCAGACGACCCGGATTCGGCAGCGTTGCTTGACGGTGAGCTTGCCGCTTTGGCATCCGAAGCTCAATGATCAAACAAAGGATGTAAAAGTTAATTTTTGTTCGCTTATGCCGTAAGTTTTGGGCGGTTACATAATTTCGCGCGGGAGGCGCAAATAAATGAAAAGTATAAAACCCGGTCGCGGGCCGTCCTTTAAGGGAGGGCTTACATCGCTGCTTGTTGCATTGTTCGGAGTATTTTGGATAATAGCCGCCTGCGCTATCGGCGGATGGTTTATGGCGCCGTTTGGGCTCATATTTGTGGCGATATCCGTGATAGAGGCGGTTTATAACTTTAAAAACGCAACGCAAAAAAATAGATATTCCGAATTTGATATTACCGACGGTGCCGAGGAGGTCGACCCGCTTAATGCGCGTTTCGGCGGTAATGTCAATATAAACAACGATAACCATAATAAAAATAGCGATAAAACAAACAATTTTTGCCCGTATTGCGGTAACGCGGTCAACGGAGATTTTGCTTATTGCAATAATTGCGGCAAAAAACTGCCTGTGCGCAGTGAAAGGATGGAAAAATGAAAGCAAGAATACCCAAGGGTGTTGGCGGAGGCGGTCCTGCCAATATGAACGCGCTTATGCGCCAGTATGAGAAATTCCAAAACGATATGGCAGCTTTGACCGAGGAGCTTGAGGCTCGCGAGTACGAGATATCCGCGGGCGGCGGTGCGGTTAAGGTTAAAATGAACGGAAAAAAAGAGCTTACGACGATTGAGATGGCACCTGAGGTCGTCGATCCCGATGATACCGAAACGCTTGCCGATATTCTTATTGCCGCTGTCAACGAGGCGATAAGAAAGGTAGAGTCTGTGTACGATGAGGAAACACAGGCGCTTACCGCGCGCTCGGGGCTTCCCAGTGCAGGCGGGCTCGGATTTTAAATATGGCTGATTACATTGCATCTCTTGAGGTGTTGGCAGAGCAGTTCGCGCGGCTTTCCGGTATCGGAAAACGCACGGCAATGAGGCTTGCGTTCTCTGTTGTGGATATGAGCCGCGATGAGGCGGAGATCTTTGCAAAGGCGATAATCGAAGCCAAGGATAAAATACACCTCTGTCCGATATGCCAAAATCTTACCGATCTCGATGTTTGCCACATATGTGCCGATGAGACTCGCGATCACAGCACCATATGCGTTGTGCAGGATACAAAGGCAGTGATTTCCATGGAGCGCGTGCGCGAGTACCGTGGGACATATCATGTTCTGCATGGCGCTCTGTCTCCGGTAAACGGTATCACTCCCGATAAGCTTCGCTTACGCGAATTGATGGAGCGTATAGGAACAAATGAGATCGGCGAGATAATAATTGCCACTAACCCGACTGTAGAGGGAGAGGCAACCGCTATGTATATAGCAAGGCTTCTGAAACCGCTCGGGATAAAAACAACACGTCTTGCATACGGCATTCCCGTAGGCGGTGAACTTGAGTATGCCGATGAGGTGACCCTTTCTCGCGCCCTTGAGGGACGTCGGGATATCTGAATGTTTGCGGGCGGCAGTTTGATTGCCGAACGTTGAGGTGTGCCGTTTAATCTTTGAGATGTGGCAACGGCAAACCGTAAATGAATATTAATAAATCAGGTCACCCGCGGCGAAAACACAGAATCGTGTTTTCGCCGCGGGTGATTTTGGAGTTAATATCGATGTTTATCCGCTTGCTCCGCCCATTTGCAGATTCAAACGATCCAAGTAGCCTTGAAGTATTTTCATGTCCGAATTTATTTTAATGGCATATCTCGAATTTTCGGATATGGATTTTCTAAATGTTTTATATGTGATATTATTGAGAGACGAGCAAAATATCCTGCCTGCGTCAAAACTTACGCCGTCACGGATCATGTCAAACATATTTGCCGCAGTGGAATCATCCACATAGCGTACCTTCATTGTCACTTCAAATAGAACCGGCGTTACCGTGCGATAACTTTCGGATGCCAATGCCTCCAAAAGGTATGCCGCCGATTCTGCATGCGGAGCCATTGCCGATATTGCGTACAGAGTATACGGGAAACCGAGGCATGTGGAGTATTTATCCTGATCGGCGCTGTATTTCGGAATCGGTATTATGCCGAATCCGATATCGGTGTTTGACAGTTTCTCTCCCGCAAAACGCGCGCGATGTACTTCAAAAAGCGCACGTTCTCCCATAAAAAGGTAATCTCCCTCGCTTATTTGGCAATGTCCGTTGTTTATAAATGTTGTAAGCTTTTCGGCAACATCAATTGCGATTCCGCTGCCGAATTTGTCGGATATGATAAGCTCACCATCGGCGTTGCGGTCAAGGGTTCTGAGCCCCGCACCGTAGAAGAACGGATCAAGGTGAGTATCGCTGCTGGTAACAAGCCCATAAAGTTTTGAATCGCCGTCAATGTCGTTTGCCACCGTTTCCGACATTTCGATCATTTTATCAATTGTAAAAGAGCCGCTTTCAACAACGTCGTATGGATCATCAAGTGCGTAATCCGTCACAAGCGTTTTTGAAAAATACATTACATACATCATGTAAAGCATATTGGTCGAAATATCTCCGGAGGCAAAATATAACCGGTTGTTTATAAGAGCTTCTTCGGTCAGACTGTCCGGCCACCAAGGTTTTTCCAAATTTATAACATCAAAATCAAGCAAATCGGCGCAAAAACCACTGTATGCACAGTTTGCGACCGTCATAGAATATGCCGCGTAAATATCGTAGCTTGCTCCTGCGGATATATCTGTGCGCACTTTGTTTTCGTAATTCGATCGGTTTTTAAAATTTCCGGGTGTTCCAATATATTCTACTGTAACGCCCAAACGATTCTCTACCTTTGCGTTTCGATTTTTTATGGCTATCTCCACCGCGTCCGATGCTTCTTCCGATGAGAAAAATTCCGCGTTCTCAACGTCTTCCCAATACAGCATGGTTACGGTCTCTCCAAGGGATAGAGATTCGGGAAGGTCATCGGCTTCGTAAAGCGATGTGGTGCTCGCGCTGATCGGTTCGGATGTTTGCTCCGTGCCGCTTGCCGTGGTGTTATCACCGCCTGAGTGTGTGGTACAAGATGCCAATTGCGCGATTAAAAGCACGATAAGCGTTAATAAGACCGTTGTTGTTGTGAGTTTGTTAAAGTGCTCTTTTTTGTTCATTTTCGGTTCCCCCTTTTTATTTATTGCTTTATTCAACCTCAAAGTTGTGTTTTACATTATGTGAGGCGTACCGGTCAATACATGTAAAGTACAATCCGTCATTTTTGATATCGCGCTCGTAGAGGATGTATATTTTGTCGCCGTGCGCGGCAATATCCGAATATCCGCCTAAACCGTCAACCAAAATACTTTCAAGGATTGTTGCATCCGGTGCGATCATATTGATTGTAAGATTGATTCTGTCTGTCTCGGAGGCGCAATTAATATGATATATTTTATCGCCGAAGCGACACATACTGCCTTGACATACGGGATCGGGCAAACTCTTCGAAAGTATCGGTGCGCTCCATTCGTGCGCGCCATCCGCGCTGAATACCAGTGCACGCCGTTTTTCGGGGTTTTCGCAACGCACCGAAAGCATTACTTTGCCGTCGGCTGTAGATACTGCCGCGCTCTCACTGGGGTCCGTTAATATATTGTTTCCTATATCTTCGCCGAGTTTCCAACTTATGCCGCCGTCATCGGAGTATAGCGTGGATATAAACGACGGATGATGTGCTCTGGGTTTATCCGGTGCATTGGCAAACCATACGGGAACGATGAGTCTGCCGTTATGTACGATTCCGTGTCCGGGACCTACCGCTACAACGCTCCACGGTTTGCAGTAAGACTCAAATATCGAGGTTATATCATCGGCGTTCCCGAATGTTATGCCACTGTCCGTACTTTTGCGGTAAAAGACCCTTTTGTAATTTTGACAATACAAAAGGTGAATTGTTTTGCCGTCGTATACGAGCGTGGGATTGTTAAGTGTTTCCGTACCGCCGTTGATAAGCAATACCGTTTGCCAATGCTTGCCGCCGTCAGTGCTGCGTATCACCTTAATATCTATCTGTGCCCAATCCGAAAGCGAACTTTTGCGCCGTTCGTAACAGCCTATCAGCACCCCATTCTCAAGGCAAACAAGTCCCGGAATGCGACATGCGGTACAATCAACACCGTTTTTTTCTATCTGCATCATTCACCTCTTAACAGCGGCATTATCTCGTGCGATATAAGTTCCTTTTGCTCGGTATCCAACTGCCCGAAAGGAGAACGACATATGCCAAAATCAAACCCAAGTTGACAAAGCACTTCTTTTTCCCCCTGCATCACTCCTACGCGGCAAAGCACGGATATAATCTTGTTGGCGTCGCGTTGCAGTTGTTGCGCCATATCGATTCGTCCTTGATTGAAATTTTCAAATATACCGATAAATTTATCTGCCATAAAATTGTATGTGCTGCCTATTCCGCCGTCTGCGCCCGCCGCAAGTCCCGAAAGCAACATTTCATCAAAGCCGTTATATATCAGTTTGTTCGGAAACAGCGAACGACACCGTTCCAACATAAAGAAATCATTTGATGTGTATTTTATTCCGCAAAATCTGTCATCCGATAAAAATGCGCTCATATCGTCAACTCCCATATTAACACCGGAAAAAGCAGGAAAGTGATAAACAAGCATCGGCAGTTCGGACGCGTCCGCAAGACGGTAATAATATGAACGTATCTCATCCGAAGAAAATTTATAATAAAACGGTGCAACCGATGACACTACATCATATGAAAGTTCGCGTGCATAACGTCCGAGCTCGGCAGCGACACGTTCATCGAGAGAGCCTATGTGCGCAATAAGCGTAAGTTCCGGGGCGCTTTCCTTTACGGTTCGCATTATCAGTTTGCGTTCGTCTGCCGACATCAAAAACGCCTCTGCCGTACTGCCGCAAACGTAAAAACCGCTAACTCCCATATCGGCGCAACGACGCACATGTCGGCGCAATTCCGTAATGTTTATGTTACCGGTGCTGTCAAACGGAGTCAGCAAAGCCGTAAAAATACCTTTTGTATTCATTTATCTTTTCTCCTGTCGTTTTATAATTCCGTAAATTTTGAGTATGCACAATTGCATTATCAATTATAGTAAAAAACGCACTGCTTTACAATATAAATCTTGCCATATTATTTACTTGTGTTGCTTTTTTGCGTGAAGTATGATATACTGTATTGTGATGTGGAGAGGAGAAGTGCAAAAATGAACGAACGGTTGATACTTCATCAAATCGGTATTGATCCGTATTACAAGATATGGCATACCACAAACAAAAACATGATAATATATATGCACTCGGATGGCGGGAGCGTTGTTTGTCGCGAGCACAGCTACAGGATTGGGCGAGGTGTGCTGTGTTTTGTGGGCGCACATAAACCGCATTACACAATGCCCGACGATCCGAGCAGGTATGACAGAAGCAAGGTGTTTTTATCTGCGGACGATTGCAATGCTGTGTTTTCAATGCTTAAAAACAGAAAGTATTTTGCGGATACTTTCGGCGGTAATTCGTTTGTTTATGCCGAGATTCCCGCGGATGAACGTCCCGCTGTGGAGGCTGTATTTTGCGAGATCGAACAAACGGATAATGACGCCGATTGCCGAGATATAGCATTACTTGCTTCGTTTATGCGATTACTTGTTTTCATTGACCAAAACAAAAAGGAAAGCATTATCGAACCGCAAACACCGATACAGCGGGCGATTGAATATATAAACAGAAACATAGAATCCGATTTGCGCCTTGAGGATATAGGCAAAAACGCTCATGTAAGCAAGTATTATCTTTGCCGACAGTTTAAACAGCTGACCGGGCTTACGGTGATGGAATATATTTTGCAGACAAGACTCATTCAAGCCCAAACGTTGCTTGCATCGGACAGTGCTCCGATAGGGGAGATCAGCGACCGTTGCGGGTTTAGCAGCAGCTCGTATTTCAGCCGCATATTCAGAGAAAAGATCGGGCTGTCGCCATCCGAGTTTCGCAATATAAAAACGGAACCGCATGCCGAGTGATCCACCTTGACGTTTTTTTTGCTTGCTCGCCGGCGTTGTTACAGTGCGTCGAGAACATTGAAAATATAAAATTCCCGGTAGGGACGTGATAGTTACGTCTCTGCCGGGAATATATTGCACATATTATATTATCTGCGTTTGCCGGTGTTGGGGCGGCGGGAATCCGTGGCGCCGCTGGTGATATCTCCCGCGCGCGTGAGTGCCATTTTTGTCAGCATCGGACCCACAAGCTCATATATCAACACTCCGAAAAGTACGATATTTCTTATTATCGCACCCTCATCACCGAGTGCGCCGACCGTTACGGACATTCCGAGCGCAACGCCCGCCTGCGGGAGTAAGGTAATGCCGAGGTTTTGCACAATGCTGTGGTCACAGCCCATAAGCTCGCAGCTCCATTTAGCACCGAATATCTTGCCCGCGGAGCGAGAAATGATATAAGCTATACCAATGCCCACAACGGCAATATCGGAAAATACGCTAAGCTCAAGTTCGGCACCGCTGAGAACGAAGAAAAGAATAAACAAGGGACCCGTCCACGCATCCGCGCGCTCCATGATCTCCTCCGAAAAGTCGCATATGTTGCAAAATACGGTGGCTACCATCATGCACACTAAAAGGCTGGAAAATCCTACATGTACGCTGCCTATATCAAATTCGAGCTTAGAAAGCGCTACCGAAAGGATAACAACGGTAACGGCAAGAGAGAGGCGTTTGCTCTTTGAATGGAAGAAACGCTCGGATATCGAGAAAAAATAACCGACAACAAAACCGAGTACAAGAGAAAGCACAATCTCAAGTATAGGGTTGACTATTATGGATACCAAATCAAAACTTCCGGTGCTTATAGCCTTTGCAATGCCGAACGATACGGCAAACACAACAAGTCCCACGGCGTCGTCAAGCGCCACTATGGGAAGCAGAATATCGGTCAGTTTACCGCGTGCCTTGTATTGACGCACGACCATAAGGGTGGCGGCGGGGGCGGTGGCTGTTGCTATCGCGCCAAGTGTTATGCAGGTTGAGACGGGCAACTTATCTCCGAGGAAGATGTGCATCACAAGCAATGTAACATCAACAAACAGTGTTGCCACAAGAGCTTGGATGATGCCTATCACGAGGGCCTGCTTACCTATATGTTTGAGTTCGCGAAGTCTGAATTCGTTGCCTATCGAAAACGCAATAAATCCAAGGGCTACATCGCTTATAAGTCCAAGTGCCGATACTGCGGCGGTGGAGGTGAATCCGATCCCACCTATCCCAAGTCTGCCGAGACAGTAGGGACCGACGAGAATGCCGGCAACAAGATATGCCGTGACCGCGGGGAGCTTTAAGAGTTTGGCGCCGCGAGAGAGCATAAGTCCGGCAATAAGAGCTATTGCAATACTTAAAAGAGTGGTCATTTTTATCTTTTTCCTTTCGATTATCATTGCCACAAATGCATAGTATACCACACAACGTGTGTTTTGTCAAGCGCAAAAATTATCAAAAAAGGGTGGCAAAAACGCTTGCCACCCGCTGTTTTGCTACGGTTCACCGTAAAGTAAGGTAAATGTATTGTAGTGATCCTCTGTGTAGTAGATGAGACCGTCGTTTGAAAATACTATCCGCTTTGCGCCACGTGATGAGGCGCCGAGCGTATCAATGTCGCATTCTGTGTATGTACGCCCGGATTTTTTGGGGAGTATTCCCTCATAGTTGCCGAATCTGTCGCCGCCTATACACTTGCCTGGGGCGTAATTATCAAGCCCTCCGCTTGACCAACCGAGTTTTTTGGCTTCGGATTTTGTAATAAAGTTGCTCGGCAACTTGCCGTATTGGTAAATATACAGCGCCACGTCATCGCGGTGTGTGTAACTGCCGTTCTCATCAAGTTGGGGTTCGGTCTCGGGAGCTTTGCTTGTGTCCGGCAGCTCGACGGATGTGTCACTGGCACGGTGAGTGCTGTCGGTGGGGGACGAAGTTTGTTCCCAAGTCTCAACAGTTGATGAGAGATCGCTCGGAGCGTCCGAAACATCTT
>CAZISZ010000026.1:14867-16030 GCA_964542035.1 uncultured Ruminococcus sp.
CGCCCGTGCTTGTTACCAGTTCCGGAAAGAAAAAGAAAACTGTCGCTGCCAAAAGCAACAGCCCCACGCCAAGCAGCAATTTTTTTGTTTTGTCATTAAGAGCAAAGCCGGTTCTTTTTTTCATTTTACAGCATTACTTTCGCGGTAACAAAAGTGTCCTTTCTCGGCGGCGGAGCGGGGGAGGCTTAAACATACGTTTTGTGCCGCACGAACTTTGACGTAATATAAACATACATAATTGTAGCATACAAGCGTTACGATGTCAATGCCGGGGCGGTTTACATTTTGGCGGAATAGTGATATAATATTATTCAAATCCAACTGCTGAGGTTAAAAATGAGAATATACGATATTTCGCAGAAGATTTTTGGGTGCCGGGTGTACCCGGGAGACCCCAAACCCGAGCGCGAGATGCTCTCATCGATGGATAACGGTGCGGAGTATGATCTCACCGCTTTCCGCATGTGTGCGCACAACGGTACACACGTAGACGCACCGCGTCATTTTATAAACGGCGGCAGAACGGTGGACGAGATGTCTTTGGATGTGTTTGTGGGAGAGGCATATGTTGCAGATCATCATGGTATTGTTACCGCCGATGAAGCTGCGGATATTGTTAAAAAGGCGATGGATTGTAATTACGAAGCATCAAAGCGGATACTTCTGCGTGGCGATGTTGAAGTATCGCTGGAGGCGGCGCGGGTATTCGCCGATTCGGGGTTACTGCTTTTAGGGAACGAGTCTCAAACATTCGGACCGCCGGACGCGCCTATGGCGGTGCATATGATCCTGCTCGGAGCTGAGGTGGTTCTGCTTGAGGGTATTTGTCTTGCGGACGTTGCGGAGGGAGCGTACTTTTTAAACGCCGCGCCGCTTAATTTGAATGGTTGCGAAGGCTCGCCTTGTCGTGCAATATTGATAGATGGGGAACGGTAATAATACGAAAAAGCGCCAAGTGTTTTCGTCGGTTTGGCTGAATTGTTTTCACCGTTTCGAACCACCGAGTTCCTCTGTACGGAAATATTTGCCGGTTAAATGATGTTGCATGTGCTACGCAAATAATGTTGTGTATAAATGAAAAAACCGAAAGCCATGGCTTTCGGTTTTTTGGCTGGGATGGCCGGATTCGGACCGACGAATGCAGGAGTCAAAGTCCTGTGCCT
>CAZISZ010000027.1:0-15766 GCA_964542035.1 uncultured Ruminococcus sp.
ATCTCGGTTATCTTGATACAGAAACGCGCCAAAGAGCCGAGGCGCTTGAGGCGCGCACTGAGGGTAATCACCTGATGTTGAATATTGCCGTAAACTACGGTGGGCGAGATGAGATCGTGCATGCCGTAAACAGTTTGATATCAGAGGGACGCGAACGCGTTAGCGAAGACGATATTTCGTCGGCGCTCTATACGGCAGGTGTGCCGGATCCCGATCTTATTGTTCGTACAGCCGGCGAGATGCGGCTATCAAACTTTCTTTTGTGGCAGTCGGCATATGCCGAATATTATGCCACGCCTGTTTTGTGGCCGGATATGACACCGCAGGATGTTGATATGGCGGTGGAGGAATTTAATAAGAGAAAGAGAAGGTTCGGAAAGGTCTGAATCTTTGTAACTTGTGATGTTAAAAAGAACTTTAACCGCGATCGGTTTGGGCATAGTTTTGGTGCCGCTGATGTTGTGGGGACAGAGGATGGTCGTATTTCCTATAATTATTGCCCTTACAGCAGTCATTGCCGAATTTGAGCTTTTGCGGTGTTTTGAATTGCATAAAAACATATGGATATCCGCGCCGCTTTATTTGGCTGCTGCAGGAGCACCGTTTGCCGCAAGATATCTCGAACGTCAAATGTGCCTTGGCGGTGCTTTGGCGGTACTTGGCATTATATTGCTTATCGTTTTAACTGTGTTTACCTTTTCGGGCGGGCGTGTTTCGCTTGAGCAGGCGTGCGTTGCGGGAACGGTGGGATGCTATGTGATACTTGCACTGATGAGTGTTGTGCTTTTAAGCGACAGTGGCAGTGCGGGTAACTATATTTGCCTTTTGATATTTATCGGAGCGTGGTCTACCGATATATTTGCATATCTTACCGGCAGAATATTCGGTAAGCATAAGCTCATACCGTCTATAAGTCCCAAAAAGACAGTTGAGGGTTCACTTGGCGGAATGTTTTTTTGCGTTTTGGCTTTTATCATATACGCCACCTGCCTTGATCTTTTTGCAAATATGAAGCCGGATTATATTGTTTTTGCTATTGGAGGTCTTTTTACCTCTGCTGTGGCGCAGGCGGGAGATCTTATCATGTCTGCCATCAAGCGCAGTCGCGGTATCAAGGATTTCGGTAAGCTTTTGCCGGGACACGGCGGTATTCTCGATCGTTTTGATTCCGTAATGGCTGTAGCCCTCATGCTCCTGCTTATCGAAAACTTTTTCGGTCTCATGCGTACCGAGCCGATGACATATGTGAATAATTCGCTATGCTTTGCGGCAATGTTTAGGTGTTTATGATTAATTTGATAATGGTATGATGTCGGTAAGCAAAATACCGGATGAAAAAGATACAAAATGAAATATCGGATCCTTTGCATAAAGGATCCGAGGTGTAATAAAATGACAATGAAAGAAAAAAAGCTTATGCTGCTTGGTTCCACCGGTTCGGTGGGAACACAAGCGGCAGATGTTGCACGGGCACGGGGGTATACGGTCCGTGCAATTTGTGCAAAAAGTAATACTCGGGCGGTTGAGGAGCAGGTACGCGAATTCCGTCCCGTGGCTGCGGCTATGAGCGACCCGTGCGCGGCGGCTGAGTTGAGGCTTGCGCTTGCCGATACCGATGTTAAGGTTTATTCGGGCGTTGACGGTATTTGCGAGATGATATTTGATTCGGACGCAGACACGGCGATCAATTCGATAATCGGATATGCCGGTCTTGATCCCACCATTGCTGTTATAGAGAGCGGCAAATCGTTGGCGCTTGCCAACAAAGAATCGCTCGTAGTGGCGGGAGATATAGTCATGCGCCGCGCCGCGGAGTATGGGGTGGATATTGCGCCTATCGACAGCGAGCACTGCGCTATAGATCAATGCCTGCGCTCCGGGAAGCACAATGAGGTCAAAAGTCTTATAATAACAGCCTCGGGAGGTCCGTTTTTTGGCAAAAAACGCTCGGAACTCGGCGACATAACCGCCGCACAGGCGTTAGCTCATCCCACTTGGAGCATGGGCGCCAAGATCACCATAGACAGCGCAACCCTTATGAATAAGGGATTTGAGTTGATAGAGGCGGCGCACCTTTTTGATATCGATGCCGATAATATTCGCATTGTTGTGCACCGTGAGAGCGTTATACATTCAATGGTGGAATTTTCGGATAATTCCGTTATAGCGCAAATGTCTGTTCCGGATATGCGTCTTTGCGTGCAATATGCATTAAATCGTCCGAATCGGGATGCTGCCGTGATAGATAGGCTGGATCTTGTTAAAATCGGTAAACTCAGCTTCTTTGAGCCAGACGAGAAGACCTTTACGCCGTTGGCCCTCGCAAGACGTGCACAGAAAGCAGGCGGTGCTTCCGCGGCGATCCTTAACGCTGCAAACGAGATAGCCGTTGGTGAATTTTTGGCAGGCAGATGCGCTTTTTCGGATATTATGGACACACTTGAATGTGTGACCGAGGAATATGCCGATGATGCGCCGAATGTGACAACGCTTGACGGTATCAAGGCTGCCGATGTTGCGGCACGCGAAAGTGCTCGCGCGTATTTATCGAAAAAATCACGCTGATGTTTAAAACGTCGGCGGGGAGGAGATGTGATGGTAATACTGTATTTTCTTCTTACTATATTTATCTTCGGTATACTTGTTTTGGTGCATGAGGGCGGACATTTTCTTGTCGCACGCGCCGGCGGTATAGAGATTGAGGAATTTTCAATAGGAATGGGTCCGAAACTTGTAAGTCGTGTGTCAAAAAAGAGCGGTATAAGGTATTCTCTGCGTGCACTTCCGATAGGCGGCTTTGTGAGTATGACCGGAGAGGATGGCGAATCCGATAATCCAAATGCTTTTTGCAACAAAAGCGTTTGGAGACGTATGATGACCATACTTGCCGGTCCGCTTACAAATATCCTTATCGGTGTTGTATGTATGATGATACTTGTAGGCGCATCGGGACAGTTGGCATCTACTGTTGTTGCCGAATTTAACGATGGAGCGAAGAGTTCTGCGTGGCTCATGCCCGGAGATAAGATTACTGCGGTTGCGGGAGTTCCCGTTCATACAGGTAACGAGCTTGTGTATGAGATAATGAACAGCGGATATGAGCCGATAGATATTACCGTTGTGCGCGATGGACTGAAAATCACGCTTGAGGGTGTGGAGTTCCCCACATTCTCCGAATCCGGCGCGACATTCGGCGATGTGGATTTTAAGCCATACGCCGAAGAAAAGAATTTTCTCTCGGTCGTGAAGCACGGTTTTTTCAGATCTGTTTCTACCATCAAAATGATATGGGATTCAATTATCGACATGTTACGCGGCAGATACGGAGTCGAGGCGATATCCGGACCTATCGGTATTACGGAAACAGTGGGTACTGTTGTACAGCAGGGCGGATTTATGAATCTCCTTTATCTGTTTGTGGTGCTTGCCATGAACCTCGGTGTGGTAAATCTGTTGCCTATTCCGGCACTTGATGGCGGAAGATTTGTGTTTATTCTTATCGAGGCGATAATAGGGCGCCCGGTAAACCGCAAGGCGGAAGCTTACATCAATGGCATCGGGTTGCTTATTCTCATGGGACTTATGATTTTGGTGGCTTTTAAAGATATATTTATGCTTATCAAAAAATGATCGGAGCTATCGATTATGATGGAACAAAATAAAAAAACAACGCGTACGGTGATGGTGGGTAATATTCCCATTGGCGGCGGACATCGTATACCGATTCAATCAATGACCAATAAGCCCGCAACCGATGCTGCGGCAACATACGATCAAATAAAGCGTCTTGAGTCCGCCGGATGCGATATAATACGTATTGCGGTTCCTACCATTGAGGCTGCCGAGTCAGTGCGGTATATAAAAGAGAGAGGTATATCGATCCCTCTTGTTGCGGATATACATTTTGACTGGCGAATAGCATTAAAGTGCGCTGAGTACGGTGTTGACAAAATAAGGATCAATCCCGGTAATATCGGAGACGAGGAGCGCGTCCGCGCCGTAGCAGTGGCATGCGCCGCTAAGAATATACCGATACGCATAGGAGTAAACAGCGGCTCGTTGGAGAAGCCGTTACTTCAAAAATACGGCGCACCTACGGCAGAGGCGCTTTATGAGAGCGCCATGGGGCATGTGGCTTTGCTTAACAAATATGATTTTGACAATATTGTAATATCCGTAAAGTCGTCCGATGTTCGCGCTACTGTGGATGCGTACAGGTTTATTTCCGGACGGTGCGATTATCCGTTGCACCTCGGCGTTACCGAGGCGGGAAGCAGCAGGATGGGAATAATAAAAAGTTCGGCGGCATTCGGAGCGCTGATATGCGACGGGATAGGTGATACGGTTCGTGTTTCTCTTACCGATGATCCCGAGCGGGAGGTGGAAGCGGCGCGCGATATCTTACGCGCACTTGATTGCCAGGGACATGGTGGACTTAATATTGTCAGCTGTCCTACCTGCGGCAGAACAAGGATAGATCTTTGCAAACTCGTTTCCGAATTTGAGGCGCGGGCGGCAGCCGAAGGAATTTTAAAACTTGAGATAAAGGTCGCGCTGATGGGTTGTGCCGTTAACGGTCCCGGTGAAGCGCGGGAGGCGGATATCGGTATCGCCGGCGGCGTCGGCGAAGCTGTGATGTTTGAGCACGGTGAGATCATAGGCAAGGTTGCCGAGGAAGATGTTATCAATGCACTGGTGGCGAGGATAAAAGAAAAATTCCAAAGCCGATGATAATGCCCGAAAATACCGCGGGAATATAGAGCAAATATAAAACAAAGCAAATTAAAAAATGGCGGGTGCGCCGTGAAAGAGAAAGGATAAAAATGCGTACGCTTGGAGAGCTTTTTTCGAAATATACACCCGGTGAGAAAGAGCGTAACTTTTTTGATGCCGTCATCGAATATACGGTAAAGCGTCACAAGGAGCGCCCGATATTTGAAATATCGGTAAAACTGCCGAAAATTATAGAAAAAAGCAGTATATACAGCGCGGAAGCGGGAATTGCGGAGGCATATGAGGGATATACGGTTAAATTTATGCCGTCATATCCCGCAGAACTTTTGGATGATAGTTATATTTCCGAAATACTACTTGAGGCAGAGCACGTGGGATGCGTGGCGCGCGGATTTTTCAACGGTTTTGCAGCGCATATCACGGACGGTAAGTTGGATATAGCCATCCCGTTCACTGAAAATGGCGTGGGATTTGTAAACGATGCCAAGACGCCCGCTGTGATAGAAAATATAATAAGATCCGAGTTTGGCATTACCATGCCGGTTGTTGTGCGGGAGCTTGAGGGTGCCGTTCCCGTTTACGAGGCTGCGCGCAACGCTATGTTTGAGGACATGGACAGGCGCGGCGCGGAAGCGGCGGTAAGATACGCCGCCGAAGAACGCCGTCGCGCCTCGGATCCCACGTTATCCGACAGCAGTCGCGGAGGTAATTATAACGGAAGCGATAACGGTAATGCAAAAAATCTCGACGGCGAAGAGATGCAGGTCTTCAGACGTATATACTCGGCATACGACGAAAATGCTCAGGTTGAACTGGAAGGCGGTATTTGTCGCATAGGAACGTCTGTTTTCGATATATCGGAGCCGGATTATATAATCGGAGAACCGTTTGAGATAGTGCCGCAATCTATCTCACTGCTTCGTACCGCGCGCAGGCGTGTAACAATTGTCGGCGAAGTGGCGTCTTTTAAGTGCGATGAAGCTCGCGGCGGAGGAATGTACATATCTTTCGGAGTTTTTGACGGTAATGCGTCCATTGAGGTGCGGACGCGCAGGCTTGAAGCGGAGGATGCCGCAGAGATATCCGAGCTGATATCAAACGGCATGATCATTGCCGCATTGGGAGATGTGCGAGTTGATAAAAACTCTCCGGATATGCTTTTTTACTACCAAAGTATAGCCAAGGTACATCGCGTACCGAGAATGGATACGGCTAAGGAAAAACGAGTGGAACTGCACCTGCACACGAATATGTCTGCCATGGATGCTATTATTTCGCCTGCCGATGCTGTAAACACCGCCAAAAGATGGGGACATGCCGCGGTGGCAGTAACCGATCACGCCAATGTTCAGGGGTTCCCCGAGGCAATGATCGCAGCCGAAAAAGCGGATATGAAAGTTATATACGGTCTTGAAGCGTACTTCGTCAACGACAGCGCGAGTCCGCTCTTCGGAGAATGGAATCGTCCGTTCGCAGACGAGGTGGTTGTGTTTGACCTTGAGACTACGGGTCTTTCGGTCGTTACCTGCAAAATAACGGAAATAGGCGCTGTTAAGATAAAGGGCGGCGAAGTGGTTGATAGATTCTCCACATTTGTGGATCCGGAGTGTCATATACCGGAGGAGATCACTCGCCTTACCTCTATTGATGACGAGATGGTCAAGGGGGCGCCGAAGATAAGCGAGGCGTTGCCGCAATTTCTTGATTTTATCGGCGATGATTTGCTGGTAGCGCATAATGCCGATTTTGATACGGGATTTATCCGTTATGCAGCCAAAACTCAGGGGCTTGCTTTTGATAATCCGTATCTCGATACCGTTGCATTGTCGAGGTATGTCAATACCGACTTGAAATCACATAAACTCGATGCGGTTGCAAAGTATTTCGGTCTCGGAGATTTCAATCACCACCGCGCGGTGGATGACGCCGAAATGCTGGGGATTATATATCTGCGTATGCTTGAAAAGCTTGAAAAGTTCGGTATTGAGGATTATGCAAGGCTTATCTCCGATATACGTGCCAATACCGACCCGCTTACACTGAAGACTTACCATATGATTATTTTGGTAAAGGATCTTGTGGGACTTAAAAATCTGTACCGATTGGTGTCGCTCAGCTATCTCAACTATTATCGCCGTGTTCCGCGTATACCCAAAAGTGAGCTTGACCGATACCGCGAGGGGCTGATAATCGGTTCCGCCTGCGAAGCGGGCGAACTTTATACCGCTATTGCTGATAACCGTTCGGATAACGATATTGAAGATATAGCGTCATATTACGATTATCTTGAAATACAACCGGTCGGTAATAATCATTTTATGATTGATGAGGGCAAGGTGCCGAACGAGGAGGCATTGCGCGATTACAATCGCCGTATAGTGGCTCTTGGAGAAAAACTCGGTAAGCCCGTTGTGGCAACATCCGATGCTCATTTTTTAAATCCCGAAGATGAGATATACCGTCACATCTTGCTTGCGGGTATGAAATTCAAGGATGCGGATAAATCCTGTCCCATATACTTTCACACCACCGATGATATGCTTGAGGAGTTCTCATATCTCGGAGATGAGAAAGCATACGAGGTGGTAATCACCAACCCTAACGCGATAAACGATAGTATTGAACGCCTTCGCCCGATCCCGGAGGGCTCTTTCCCGCCGCATCTTGAAGGAGCGGAGGAGGAGCTGACAGAGAAATGTTGGACACGCGCGCATAATATGTACGGCGATGACCTGCCGGAGATAGTTTCCTCAAGGCTTGACCGCGAGCTTAGTTCGATCATAAAAAACGGTTTTGCCGTACTTTACGTTATTGCCGAAAAACTGGTGCATTATTCGGAAAGCCAAGGGTACCTTGTCGGTTCGCGTGGGTCGGTAGGATCTTCTTTTGTTGCCACCATGGCGGGAATATCCGAGGTGAATCCTTTGCCGCCGCATTATTATTGCCCCAAGTGCCGATACAGCGATTTTTCCAATCCTGACGGTGTCGGGTCGGGCTTCGATATGCCAACGCGTAACTGTCCCGTTTGCGGAGAAAAGCTTGCGCAGGACGGTCAGGATATTCCTTTTGAGACTTTCTTGGGTTTTTACGGTGAAAAATCTCCGGATATTGATCTTAACTTTTCGGGAGACGTGCAGGGCAGAGTGCATAAGTTTACCGAAGAGTTGTTCGGAGCCGAAAACGTTTTTCGTGCAGGTACTCTCGGCACTCTTGCCGACAAGACCGCATACGGTTTTATCGCAAAGTATTTCGAATCAAAGGGAGAGTCTGTCTGCCGCGCAGAGATGGACAGAATAATCTCACACTGTGTGGGCGTTAAGCGCACAACGGGACAGCATCCCGGCGGCATTATAGTTGTTCCGCGGGAAAAAGAAGTGTATGATTTTACCCCGGTACAGCATCCCGCCGACGACCCGAAGTCGGATATAGTTACCACGCATTTTGCGTTTTCGTATTTGCATGATACAATACTGAAGCTCGATGAGCTCGGGCATGATATTCCTACAAAGTACAAGTATCTCGAAAAGTACAGCGGAATTTCCGTTATGGATGTGGCAATGAACGACCGTACCGTATATGAGCTGTTTGAGTCAACCGAGTCGTTGGGTATTCCGCAGGCGGATATTGGCGATAAGGAGACTAAAATGTTGGGGCTTATGGTTGGAACACTTGGACTTCCGGAGTTCGGCACAAGCTTTATACAACAGGTTTTGGTCGATGCAAAGCCGAAAAACTTTGCAGATCTTATGCAAATATCCGGGTTGACGCACGGTACCGACGTGTGGCTCGGTAACGCGCAGGATCTGATTAAAAACGGCATATGCGATATATCTCACGTTGTCGGTACGCGTGACGGTATAATGCTTGACCTTATTCGCTACGGTGTTGATAAAAACCTTTCATTTAAGATAATGGAGCTTGTCAGAAAAAACAAAAGGGGGAAGCCGATACCCGAGGATATGGTTGCTGCCATGCGGGAAAAAGGCGTGCCGGAATGGTATATCGATTCGCTGCGTAAAATCAAATACATGTTTCCCAAAGCACACGCCGCGGCGTATGTTATGTCCGCGATTCGACTCGGGTGGTATAAGGTGCATCAACCGGTGGCGTTTTATTGCTCTATCCTTACCGTGGCGCCGGACGGCTTTGATGCCGCAGTTGTGTCTCGCGGACGGCGCGCGGTGGTTGAAACAATGCAGGATATCAATGCGCGTTGGAATGACGCAACGCAAAAGGATAAAGATCTTTTCGGTGCGTTGCAATTTGCAAACGAATGTATGTTGCGTAATATCAAATTTTTGCCCGTCAGCATAGAGCATTCACACGCAAAAGAATTCTTACCGGAAAACGGCAATATCAGAATGCCTTTTACCGCACTTCCGGGTGTTGGTGAAAACGCGGCGCTTGCAATAATGAATGCGCGTGGGGACAGACCGTATTTCTCGGTGGAGGATCTTCAACTCCGCGCTAAACTCAATAAATCCGTTATTGAAATACTGCGCATCAACGGTGCGCTTGACAGTTTGAACGAGACGGCGCAAATATCCATGTTCGACCTTTTATAATAAAACAAACGTAAAATATAATAATTCTCGAATAAAACGAGGTATATGACCATGAAAAAAGCAACCTACCCGAGTATTTTCCGCACGGCTCTGTTGCTTGCGGCATCACTTGTGTTAACCATGCTCTGCGCATCCTGCCACGACGATAAGCCGATAGACGGTATATCGGATGAGAGTACGCCCGCTTCGGCGGAGCAGATAAAGCTCGCCGAGGGAGGAACGTCAGCCTATAAGCTTATAAGACCATCGGATTGCACGGGCGAGGCACTTGAGACTTTTAAATCTCTTATGCGTTTTTTTAACGGAAAACTGGGGTGCGGTATGGAACCGTCCGATGATTGGTTAATGCCAGATGTCGATCCCGATGCGCTGACGGAAATACTATTCGGTTGTGTGGATCGTAACGAGAGTCGAGAAGCGTATGCCGAGACACCACGCGACGGTTACCTTATAAAGCATATAGGAAACAAGATAGTTATTGCCGCCCATACGGAAGAACAGCTGGCGCTTGCAGCGGAGCGAGTGATGACTATGGTAGAGTGCCGAGAGGACGGCAGCGTTTATATGTCTGCGGATTACGTGCTGGAAGGCGGAGACAGCGAGATCGAGTATCTTTTCAGCGGAGACGGTGCCGCAGATCTTGCCGACTATAAAATAGTTTACAGCAGCGCGGCAAAGGATACGCAAGCACGAAAACTTGCAAAAGCGATGAAGAATGCATATGGAATCGAGCTTCCCATCGTCAATGATAGCGAACCTGCCGGAGAGTACGAGTTTGTTTTGGGTTTTACAAGTCGCAATATAAACAGCGATTTTGACGGTCTTAGCCGACTTTATGAAAATGCGGGTTGTCGTCTGTTTGTGCGTGATAAAAGTATATATTTACTCTACGGCGATTCCATCGAAGTGGCTGCTTGTGCGGTCGAGGCGTTTGTAAATGAATATATCACGCCGTCGCTTTCTCCTGAATTTGATATTGCGGTCGATACATTACAAGACATGCTTGTGGGAATGTCGCCGTCCCCCGAACTTGCGAGCTGCGCAAACGCAAGGATCATGTCCTTTAACATTCTCTCCGAGGAGTGGGACAGCGCAGCGGTTATGGACGGACGTGACTATAAAGTTGCGGCGACAATTGCATATTATTCTCCGGATGTTGCCGGAGTTCAGGAAGTATCCGAGGCGTGGTACAAAAGGCTTGAAACGCTTATAGGCAAGGATTATGAGTTCGTCGGCAAAAAAATCCCGAGCGGTGCGTATAACTACACGGGACTCATCTATAACAAAAATAAGACAAAACTTATAGACAGCGGTCTTACCGTATATTCGGTCGGAAGCAGTGCGCGCCTGCGGCTCTTGAACTGGGGACTTTTTGAGTCGATCGAGTCGGGTGAGCGATATATTGTTTGTAATACTCATTACGATGCCAATCACACGGGCGATCATACCTCGGTACGAATAAAACAAGCTGCCGAAATGGCAGAACTGGTTAATAAACTGTCAACCGATTACGGTGTGCCTATCTTTTGTTGCGGAGATTATAATTGCAATGAGGAGAGCGAGCCGTTTAAGACTTTTATGAATGCGACCGGTTTTGTTGATCCGAAATATACGGCTCAAAAGATCGATAATCCGGTGCGGACATATCACACACTCGGCAAAGCGGCGTCCGCGAATGCCGATCTCGGTATCGATCATATAGCCTGTTCCCCCGATACGACTGTACTATACTACAATACGTTGATCGGTGACTATTGGACGAATGCTTCCGACCACCTGCCTATATATATTGATGTTTATATCGGTAAGCTGATAACGGAATGACGCTCACGATTTGCCGAATGTTCAAGGCATGTCCGAGAGTTTAATAAAAAAGACCATCCCACGCCGTTTTATCGGCGAGAGGGGATGGTCTTTGTTTTTTTGCGGTGCTCGCGGAGAGTCGGTTGTCGTTGTATTGTGAATTCGGATAAACTCGGAATGTTATTTTCTTTTCGATGCGAACAGATGAGTAAAGTCAAAATCGATGATGAAAGCAAACAGTCCTATATCACGGCGGCGTTCCAACAGTGCAAATATCGCATGCGCTATAAAAAACGCGATTACGGCGGATACAGCGCCTATCAGCATTCCCGCCAGTGTATCGGATGGATAATGCGCCATAAGATAGCATCTTGAAAATGCCATCAAAACGACATAAACATAGCCGAGCAACATTGTTTTCTTTTTTGTCGAAAGACAAAGCGCGGTAATGCCGGCAGTTGCGGCGGTAACGTGACCTGACGGAAATGAAAAGCCGTTCTCCGCTGGAGATCCGATAGCCAACCACCAATCGGAAAACGGTTTTTGTGTCAGCGGACGTGGGCGTGCTATAAGGTCTTTCAGTATTATGTTGCCGATAAGTGCTCCGCAACACACCGCTCCGAAAAGACAGACTCCGGTGTGTCGTGTTTTTTTAAATAACATCAGAATCGCTGCCAGTGCAAAAAATATCAGCCCTTTTTCTCCTATAAGAGTAATGGCTCGCATGAAAGGTGTCAGCATCCCCCCTGCGGCTTCGGCGGCGGCGTGACACGCCTCAAGCAACGGAGTGTCAAACGGTTCTGTGAAATTATTTATTGTTTCGACGACGGAGTTGATCATTTATTATTTATTCCTTCCTTTTTATGCGTATGGTTTGCAAAACATTGCGGTATTGCCTTGGTTAAAATTATACATCATCGGCGGAGTAATTGCAATAGTAAAAGTCAAAAAACGGCATCTGAAACTACATGGAAACTGATATTGCTGCAAAAATAAAACCAGCTGCCTGTCGATAATGCAGGCAACTGGTTTTATGGGTGCAAACTTTTATTTGTCATACTCGGATGTGATACCGAAATATTCCTCGAAGCAAAGTCCGGATGCTGTTATTTTTTCGGCAAGATCAACTCCGAGGTAGCGAACATGCCACGGTTCGTAGATGTAACCGGTGATTTCCTCTTTGTCTTTCGGATACCTTATGATAAACCCATACTTTGCGCAATTTTCGGCTATCCATTTTGCCTCCTTAGTGTCGGCAAAGCTGTCATCTACCGAATTCAGATCCATTGCAAGCCCGCTTTGGTGTTCGGAATGGCCGGGGCGTGCGGAGTATCTGTCTGCTTCCGCTTGACCGTCCTTGGTAACATAATTATTGTACAGCTTCTCCTGACGTGCATACGAGCGATAGCCCGAGACGATGGTAAGCGTTATTCCGTCGCGGGCGGCTGCGTTTTTCATCTCCATAAATGCTATTTCGGCGGCTTCAAGCAACCCTCCCGGGGCGTAATCGGCAGGCAGGGGATAGGACTTATTTGCAATAAGCACACCGTCAACATACCAAATTCCGTCCGTATTCACAAGTGTGTGAGTTGCCGGCTGCTCTGTTGTAACCTCCGGTTCGGTTTCGGTCGTCTGTGTGTATTCGGTTTCTTGTTCGCTTGTTATTGCGGGGGATATGACACTGCTGCTCGGTGTATTTGGAGCATCTGTCAGCGGTATGTCCGAATTGTCTCCGGGACCGATTTGCGAGCACCCGGCGGCGGTGGCGCATATAAGCATAAGTGACAACGTGCCCGCTACGCATTTAGAAAGACGGCGATAGCGCGCCTCTTTTTTTGTTATGTTTTTTGTATTCATTATTGTTTTTGTCTTTACCGTGTAATAAAGCCCGCCCTGTGCGAGATCCTTTCGCTTTTTTGTGATCCGATATTCGAATTGAATTTTAAAATTATATCACATCTTAATTATATGACTGCACCGCTCATCTTTCAAGTTACTTTTGTTAAGTTTTTTTTAATTGCAAAATAAATGCCTTTTTCTTCAATTTAGTGTTTGACAACAGACCTCATGTGTTGTATAATATGTATGAAATCATTAGGAGGTCTTGTCTTAAATGAAAGATCAAAGATTTATCGGAACCGTGTCGCGCGGTGTGCGCGCACCAATCATAAGAAGCGGTGATGATATTGCCGCAATAGTTGCCGACAGCGTACTGGCGGCGGCGCAAAGCGAGAATATTCCGTTTCATGACCGTGATGTCGTGGCGGTGACAGAGGCTGTTGTAGCGCGTGCACAGGGGAACTATGCTACTACCGCGCAGATAGCCGCTGATATAGCAAATAAATTCCCGCGCGGGCATATCGGCGTTATACTGCCAATTCTCTCCCGCAACCGTTTTTCGGTGTGCCTCAGCGGCATCGCCGACGGTGTGAAAAAGATTACGCTCATGCTTGCATATCCCTCCGATGAGGTAGGCAACCATTTGGTGGATCTCGATGCACTTGATGCGGCGGGTGTCAACCCTTACACCGATGTTCTGACGGAAGCGAGATTCGCAGAGCTGTTCGGTGAGTCGCGTCATCCATTTACCGGAGTGAACTATATCGATTTTTATAAAAAACTTGTTGAAAGCCGCGGGTGTGAGTGCGAGGTAATACTTGCCAATGATCCATGCGTTATACTTAATTACACCAAGGATGTTCTCGCATGCGATATACACAGCCGCGAGCGTACACGTCGCAGACTCAAAGCTGCAGGTGCAGAAACAGTTTACGGTCTTGATGAGATACTTACAGAATCTGTTGACGGCAGCGGATATAATGAATTTTACGGACTTCTCGGTTCAAACAAAGCAACGGACGAGAGTGTAAAACTTTTCCCTCGCGCATGCCTTTCTGTTGTAAATGATATAAAATCACGCCTTAATGCCGCAACGGGTAAAAATATTGAGGTGATGATCTACGGCGACGGTGCTTTCAAGGATCCGGTTGGGAAAATTTGGGAACTTGCAGATCCCGTAGTTTCTCCTGCATTTACGGAGGGATTGGAGGGCACTCCCAACGAGCTTAAGCTCAAATATCTTGCGGATAACGACTTTTCCGACCTCAGCGGTGATGAACTTCGCGCCGCTATTTCCGAGCGTATTCGCCAAAAAGACGAAAATCTTGTGGGACAAATGGCGTCTGAAGGCACCACTCCTCGCAGACTTACCGATCTTATCGGTTCGCTTTGCGATCTTACCTCCGGAAGCGGCGACAAGGGAACGCCTATCGTTTGGATACAAGGATACTTTGATAACTATACTAACTGATTAGTTTGAAGGACGATGGACATAATGGAAAACAAAAAATGGGTTGCAGGTTGGGGATGCTGCGAGAATGTTACAACTCAGACCATAGCAGACTATGTTGAGAATATAACATTCAGATATGTGATCTACGCCACACTTGAGGCGGAAGCGTTAAGAATACATTTTTCAAACCTTAAGGGAACGGAAACGGTAAAGGTAGATAAAGTGTATGTTGCGCGCCGCCAAAACTGGAAATGCGCTGTGCCGAAAACTTCTGTTGAGGTACTGTTTGAGGGCGAGAGCGGCTTTGTTCTTGCTCCCGGTGGCGATATTGTGAGCGATCCCGTCGCATTTGCGACAGAGCCGGGCGCCGAATACTTTGTAAGTATGTATATAAAGGAAAAATGCCAGCTTCGCAGCGGTCATTGGAACAGCGGTGCGTATATAACAAAGTATTATTCGTGCGGCGATTATGCGGCTGCTGATGATATACCAACGCTTACATACGGCGATGGGGGACCATATGTGTTTATCAATACGATTGATTATCTTACCGATGCATCGAGTTCTGCGATAATCGCGTTCGGAGATTCTATTACAGCTCAACCGTGGCCGGATTGTTTTTCGCGCCGTTTAGTCGAGCTGGGTGTTCGTCGTGGTGTGGTGCGCAAAGCCATAGGTGGCAGCCGTGTCTTGCGTGATTATTCTTGTCGTATTAAGCAGCATTGGGGACTGGCGGGAATAAAACGCTTCGAGCGTGATATCAACCAAGCCGGAGCGGATCGTGTGTTTCTGCTTCACGGGATTAATGATATAATTCATCCGGGAGAGAACAATCCTCTTTGCAGAATGGACGAATTGCCAACGGTCGATGAACTTGTGAACGGATACAAATATTACATTGAAACCGCCCACCGTCACGGACTAAAAGTATATCAGGGCACAATCCTTCCTTGCCCGCGGTGCATGAAAGATGATGGTATAAAGGAAGATATACGTTGTTCGGTTAACGATTGGATCCGCACATCCGGTGAAGCGGACGGTGTTATTGATTTCGAAGCCGCAATGTGGCAGGAGGAGGATCATAAGCAAATGATCCCCGAATATGATAGTGGAGATCATTTGCATCCGTCGCTTGCCGGTGCCAAACACATGGCTTATAGCGTTCCGGAAGAATTTTTTATCTGAATATACGATAGCAAAATAAATAAAACGTTTTATCCCGACAACGATTGTCACTCGTTGTCGGGATCTTTTATGTAATAATAATCAAAGTAAAAAATCTTGCGACGCAATCCTTTTGTTCCATAAAAGCCCAATAAAAGGCAAGCGAAAAAATAAAAAATGAAAAAAGGAGAAAAAAGTTTTCGGGAAA